>CALWHO010000140.1 GCA_944380405.1 uncultured Lachnospiraceae bacterium | reverse complement strand
TTTTGTTAATATCTGAGGAACGCCTGCAAAGTGACGAGTATTGCTTTCTCTGTCAAACTCTTTAAGAACTTCCTGCATTCTTGCCTCATCTTCATGAAGCATTTCTTCTGCTCTTTCAACCTTGTGATGAAACTCTTTATCGTGTTCATCCACAATTTTCTTTCTCTCATTGTCTAAAAATTCAGACATGGAATTTCCTCCTTCTTACTATTTTTTATACTGAAAATGAACAACGGAATTTCTTCCGCATAAATCACGAAGACTTATTTCTTCATTATTTATTTTCAAAACATGGTCTGAAACCGTTCCAACAATATAGGAAAGGTTATCAATTTTACGGTCAAAACCGCTTATTATCATTTTTCCGTCATCTGTATATGTAAGTGTCTGTCCTTCTTCAACCTCTGTTGCAACTCCTGCACCAAAGGCAGAATATATACATTCCTCAAGATAAATTCCATCATCTTTTATTTGGTATATTTCTTCTATTGGGCTTTTGTTTACAGAATGTATAAATGTTATGGAAAACATACTTCCTTCTTCTACATTAAACTCACCATAAATAGTGCCTGTATCTCCATCCGAAAGCACAAGTCTGCCATTTTTTGGCATAAAGTGTGTAAAAATAAGCACAGCCGCAACAAAACGTATTACTGCTGCGACCACACTGGTATTTCTAAAATTAATTTTATTAATTATTCAATTACTCCAACTTCTCTGTAATACTTTTCTGCTCCTGGATGGAAAGGAACAGATATACTGCTGACGGCATATTCCAAATCAAGCTCGGCGCCTTTTGAATGACCTGCTGCTATGCTGTCTTTACTTTCAAAGAGACCTTTTGTAAGATTATAAACTGCATCTTCTGGAAGGTCATTGCTTACAATTATAGTAGCCTTAACAGCAACTGTTGTTGCATCTTCTTCCATGCCTGTGTATGTTCCAGCTGGAATTGTATAAGAAGCGTAAAATGGATAATCTGTCATAAGTTTTTCAGCCTCTGCGCCATCTACATTAAGAACTTTTATGTCATTTGTTGTAGCAAGCTCCATAATTGCTGTTGTAGGCGCACCTGCTGTACAGAAGAAAGCATCAATTTTGCCATCCTTCATAGCATTTGCAGAGTCAGCAAATGAAAGGTTTTGTTTTTTAATATCGTCAAATGTAACACCATAAGCTTCAAGAATTTGCTTTGCATTAAATTCAACGCCACTTCCTGCATCGCCTACTGAAACTCTTTTTCCCTTAAGGTCTGCTATTGTTTCTATTCCTGAGTTAGGGTCTGCAACTACCTGGCATATTTCAGAATAGCAGGCAGCCATTGTTGAAAACCCACCTGTTTTTTCATTTTCAAAAAGGTCTGTTCCCTTATAGGCATAATCCATAACGTCATTTTGAACTATTGCCATGTCAGCCTCTTTATCCTCTATAAGAAAAATATTTGCTTTTGACGCACCTGAAGCTTGAACATCAAATGTAATGCCTGTAGCTTCTTTTAATGCTTGGGCAATAACACCACCGTATGAATAATATGTTCCTGATGTGCCTCCTGTTGCAAGCCTGATTCTTGAAACACCACCTGGGACTTCTGAACTTGAGCTGCTTGAGCAACCAGTAATTACCATTGCTGCAGTAAGCACAACAGCAAGCACCCCTGCTAATTTTATTTTCATTAGAATTCCTCCCAAAAACTAAAATCAAAGTGTCATGTAAAAATCACACAGAGCAAATTATATCATTTGTGGCTGTTTAAAGCAATACATTTTTTTGTATTATTGTATAAGATTTTTTATAATAATACATGTATCTACAAATATAAACCTTTTAAATCCAACTTTTATAATATAAATTAATAACAATTATAAATTAAATTAATGAATATTGTGTTGTTATCTCTTGCATAATTATGCATAATATATGTTTTGAATTAGAAAAATCCCTATATTTTTTCTGCCTCAAGTTGATTATCATTTATAACTATATATATACCTTTGCCATTTTCACACTGCCAATTATAAAAACCGCCTTTTAAATATTCCATAATAGACATTATTGTTCCTCCATGGCAAATAACGGCACAAGTGTTTATTCCCTTTTCATCAATAATATTTAATATTTTATTATAGGCTAATATGCATCTTTTTTTTCATGTCTTCTATGTTTTCACCATTGGGAAAAGATGCATTTCCACCATTTTCAAGCCATTTTATATAACTTAAATCTTCTTTAAGCTCATCATAATTTTTGTACTCAAAGTCACCGAAGTCTGTTTCTCTTAGCTCATCAATAATTGTTATCTCTTTTTCAGGGCAAAATATACTGGCAGTTTCAATACATCTTTTCATAGGGCTTGAAAAAACATGTTCCACAAAGTCAAACTTTCCTTTTTGGCTTACATAACTTGTGCTTTCAATTATGCTTTCGTCTGTTTTTCCAACATACCTTTTTTCAATATTTCCATTTGTTTTAAAATGGCGTATAAAATATATAGTTTTAATTTTGTTAATCATAAATTTAAAAGCCTTTCAAGATGCTCTGCAATTAAATCCCTTACTCCTTTATATTCTCCCATGCCTCTAAATACAATTCTTACATCAAAACCCTTTGAAATCAGAATGTTTTTCCAACTGTCTTCATCATCACCAGCCATGTCATTTGCAGCATGTTCTCCGCATACAAGCATAAAAGGAATAAGCACAGCTTTTTTATAGCCTTTTTTCAAAACTTTTTTCGATACATTTTCTATTGAAAGCTCGCCTTCAACAGTTGAAACAAATATGTTTTCGTATCCAAAATGGCGGAAAACCTCCTGAGCTTTTTTATATACAATATCTGCATCATGCTCAGTACCATGACCCATTATAATAAGTGCTTCATCATCATCAAATGGGTTTTCATCGGCAAAAACAGAGCATACTTTTTTTACATCTTCTCTGTCATTTAAAAGTGGCACGCCTAATTTTATTTCTTTAAAGGCGTTTTCAAATGAATTTACGGTTTCATTAATTTTGTCATACTCATATCCAGCTATTAAATGGGTAGGCTGAACATATACATACTCATAGCCGTCATTTTTGGCTCTTTCCATTGCTGCTTTAAGGCTGTCAATAAATATGCCTCTTTTTTCAAATTTTTTAATTATTGTAGGGCTTGTAAAAGCCCTTCTTAAGTCATAATCTTTAAACTTATTTTTTAAATCACTTTCAATTACGTCTATTGTTTTTTTAATAGTTTCTTCATAGCTACTGCCAAAGCTTACACAAATTATTAATTTTCTGTCCATATTTCCTCCGATGTTTATTCAGTTATATATTTTATATCATCTTCAACAATAATATCGCTGTATACACCATCAATACCATATACATCAATATACTGTTTAATATCATAAAGTCTGTTTAATGTGTGAGTATAAACCTTTACGCCTTTTGAATGTATTGTATTTACTATTTCTTTTGTTACAACCTCTTTAGGCATAACCATTGCTTCTATGTCATTTTTAGAGCAGTATTCTGCAAGATTACCATAATCAGGATTTTTAATCTGATATGTTGTAAGCATAAAATTTTTAAATCCGCCCAAACTTCTTACATAGCCCTGCATTTCAGGGTAATAAATCTGAACTACTATTCTGTCAAAAATCTCTGTGTTACCACTTTTTTCAACGGCTTCTTTAAGCAGTGTAAACTCTTTTTCTATTGATGCCTTGTCTGTGTTTTTACTGTCAGTAATTATATAAGCGTCTTTATATTCATTAAGAAGGCTTACAACCATATGGGCATCCATAGGAGTATATTTAAAATTAATTGGTGTAGACATAAATTTATCGTGCATCATAACAGGCACTTTTTTGTTATAGCTTTGCTCCATAACATAATAAGAATTCTGCTCAAAATCATGTCTTGCCACAAGCTTATTATCGAGAGTAAGTGAAAAGTCTATTTCAAAAACTCTCTGACCCTTTTCGTAATTTTGTATAAAAGCCTCTTTGCAGTTTGTCTCTGTTCTGCCATCAACAGCTCCACATGCATGGGCTACAACAAAATAATCACTCCATGTTTTTTGCTGCTGCATTTCTTCTGTAGATGTAACGACGCTTTTGTTTAAATTTTCATCGCTTTGACCGCCATATACGGCTGATGAAAATATAACTGATGCCACAAATGCAATTAAAATACCTTTTTTAAAAACCATAACTATGCCTCCTAATTTAGTGTCATTTAATATAATACCCTAAAGAAATAAAAATTTCAAAATTAAATAAATTAATACACTACATTATAATTGACAAAAATCATAGTTTTCAACTACAATTTAATTGTAACTCATCGGATTACATATAAAGGAGTATTGCCTATGAAGAAAAAAATAATATTTGCAGCAGTAATAGCAGCAGTTTTTTTGCTTAGCGCTTCTGCATCACATTTAAGCGGAAGTACCCCATCTAAAAAAGAAATTACAAAGGACAGTCAAAAAGAAATTTATCTTGCCGGCGGATGTTTTTGGGGCATAGAAAAGCTTATGGAATCTATGCCTGGAGTTATTGATGCCGTAAGCGGCTATGCTAATGGTAATGACGAAAAAAATGCATACTATAAAGCAGTTTTAACCGGCGATACAGGCTTTAGAGAAACTGTCCGTGTTACATATAACCCAAATGATATAAGCCTTGACGCAATATTAATGGCGTACTTTTATGTAATTGACCCAACAGTTACCAATAGACAAGGCTATGACATAGGCACTCAGTATCAGACAGGTGTTTATTATACAGATGATGAATCAAAAGAAAAAGTTGAGCAGATTGCAGAAATTGAAGCTCAAAGATACCCTGTATTTGCAGTTGAAATAGGGCCTCTTGAAAACTTTTATGAAGCAGAAGAATACCATCAAAATTACCTTGCAAAAAATCCATCAGGATACTGCCATATTCCTTATGAAGAAATAGAAATGTTTTCAAATTTAAAAATTGACCCAGGCGATTACGTTAAGCCTGCCGAAAGTGTAATAAGAGATAAGCTTACAAAAGAGCAGTACGCTGTTACACAGGAAAGTGAAACAGAATACGCATTTAATAACAGATATTGGGACTTTTACGATAAGGGCATTTATGTTGATATTGTAACAGGAGAGCCTCTTTTTTCATCACTTGATAAATTTGAAAGCTCCTGTGGCTGGCCATCATTTTCAGCACCTATTGAAAAGCCATCTGTTGTTGAGCTTTTAGATACCAGCTATGGCATGACACGTATAGAAGTACGAAGCCGTGCAGGTAATTCACATTTAGGCCATGTGTTCGAAAATGACCCGGAATCTCCAAATGGCACAAGATACTGCATAAACAGTGCTTCACTTAAGTTCATACCTTATGATAAAATGGAAGAAGAAGGTTATGGATACCTTATGGATATATTTGACGAAGTAAAAAAATGAAAGATGGTATGTATTTATGACAGCAGAATTTGCAGTGGCTATTCATTCAGTTGTATTTTTGTGCCACAAGAAAAAATATGTTTCCAGCAGTGAAATTGCAGATAATGTATGTACAAACCCTGCAAGAATAAGAAAAATAATGAATAAACTTATTTCAGCAAATATTGTGGAAACAAAAAATGGTGTTGGCGGCGGATATATATTTTCACTTAAGCCAAGTGAAGTAAACTTATTTCATATATTAACTGCCCTTGATGAGAAAATAGTATCTCATAAATGGCATTCTGGAGATAAAAATAAGCCTTGCCAGGTAGCTTTCGGCATGGATGCTGTTACAGAAAACATATATAATACAATTAATATTGCAGGATATGAAATACTAAAAAAAATAACAATAGAAGATATAATTAAAACCCTTTTCCCAAATGGAGAAGAAAAGGCAAATATTTGTGGTAACTGCAAAAAAAATTTTATTTAATATGGCGGAAAGGTTTGGGAAACGATTAGTCAGTAAGTTTGCTAAAGCAAACTACAGCCACAAGTGGCTGTCCGCCCATCTTGGCGGTACTAAGTTTCCCAAATGGAATCTGCAGTAAAGTACCCGACGAACAAGGGCAGCGTAGCTGTTTTGCGTAAGCAAAATACCGACGGAATTTATTTCCGACGAGGAAAAGCAGGAGTTTCAAGGCTTTTTAGCTTCGGAATTTTGCCTGTGGCAAAACGAATGGTGTTTCGTAATGAAACACCATTCGCCCTTTTTCGTCGGGTTCTCCGATGGAACTTGGCACCCGCAAAGATGTGCGGGTCAGCAAAGCTGACTTTTCGAAGAAAAGTGCTGACCGTGGCTTTATACTTCTGTCTGCTCGTCAAAGGCTTGAATGAAAATGAGCCTTTGACGAAAGGGTGTCGGAAAACCGACACCCTTAGCAGATTTTTTATTTCCAAATATAAATGTGAGCAAGTCGTAAGCCGGGTTCTGTATTAAACGGTCATCTATCTTGGTACACTGTTGCCAGTGTCATCATGCGGTCATTCAAAGCGGAACGAGCAGCCCCATATGCTTTATTCGACCTTGCTTCAGGTGGGGTTTACAGAGCCTCCTGCGTTACCGAAGGAGCGGTGAGCTCTTACCTCGCATTTCCACCCTTACCTCTTTAAAAAAGAGGCGGTTTATTTCTGTTGCACTTTCCTTAGAGTCGCCTCCACCGGCCGTTAGCCGGCACCCTGCTCTATGAAGCCCGGACTTTCCTCCCACAATTAAGGGGCGACCATATGGCTTACTCACCAAAATAAGATACCATATTTAAAAGGTCTTTGTCAAACCTTAAATACACTTCCGCCTATAAACTCTCTTATTATTGAGTTATTAGGCACAGAGCAGCCATCTACTCCAAGAACAATATCAATAAGTTTTAAAAGTCTTCTTGCAGTTATATATTCAGGCATTGACTTATCTATGCCAAAAAGCAGAGGCTCTATGTGTGACTTTAATACACAAAGCTCATAAATAGTAGTTGAGTTAAACATAACATCTGCCTTTTCCTGATAAGGGAATATATTTTTAACTTCACCTCTTCGTACAGATGGCCAGCTTTCAATAGTTTTTGCAGCACTGTTGCCTCTGAAATGATAATCCCTTACAATTCGTCTTATAAGGCGGCTGTCTGTTGTTGAAACTCTGTTATGAGCGTCTATATTAAGCTGTGTTAATGCACTTATAAATATTTTGAATTTGTTTTCATGTGGTATAAGTTTTGTAAGCCTGTCATTAAGTCCGTGTATACCTTCACATACTATTATGTCGCCTTCGTTAAGTTTAATTTTTCTGCCGTTATACTCTTTTTTGCCTGTAATAAAGTTATATGATGGCATGTTAACCTCTTCGCCTTTTATGAGGCTATTCATTACGTTATTAAAAAGAGTAATATCAAGGGCATTTATGTTTTCATAATCCGGCTTACCCTCATCATCAAGAGGTGTTTCGTCACGATTTACAAAAAAGTCGTCCATACCTATAACATGAGGTGTAATACCATTTACCCTAAGCTGAACACAAAGCCTTTGAGCAAATGTTGTTTTGCCGCTTGATGATGGGCCTGCTATAAGCACCAGCTTAATTTTATCTCTTTTTTCGGCAATCATATCGGCTATTTGGGCTATTTTCTTTTCATGGAGAGCCTCGTTTATTCTTACAAGCTCTTCAAAATGACCTTTTGAAATAATGTCATTTAAGTCTGCTATGTGGTTTACTTTCATAAGCTTGCACCATTCAAGCTGTTCAATAAATACCTGTGAAATTTTGTCAAAGTTATCGTATGACTGAAGTATGTCGCTGTTTTCCACAGATGGGAACTGAAGAAGAAAACCGTTTGAATACTTCACAAGGGCAAATTTTTTGATATACCCTGATGATGGAACCATAGAGCCATAGAAGTAATCATAAAAATCGTCTATTTTATACATGTAAATAGTTGAATATCGTACATATCTTAAAAGACGTGACTTATCAAAGTGTCCAAGTGCGTTACATATATCAATGGCATCATCTTTTTTCATGTATACCTTTTCAAAAGGAATATCTGCCTCTACAAGGTCTTTCATACGTTTTTCTATTTTTTCCAAAAGCTCCGTTTCTGCCTCTGTTTTACCGTCACGTATTTCACAGTAGTAGTTATTGTTTATTGTGTTTTCAATAAACACAGGCACATCTTTACCCATAATGTCCTGACAAGCCTTTATAAGAAGAAGTGACGCACTGGCACAGTATATTCTCACGCCCTCATTATGAGTAATGTCTATAAATTCTATTTCTCCATTATATGAAACCTTGTCTGCAAGCTCGCATATAGTATTTCCGCATTTTACGCCCAATGCTTCAAAGCCTGTGTTTTTTACAGTTCTTTTGTAAAGACTTTCATAGCTTTCACCGTCAAAAACTTCTGTTTCACCGTAATTTTTAATATTTATTTTATTTTCTGACATATAAACCTCCTTATTTAAGAGTTTTAAACACCTGTCCATCTACTTTGCTTTCTACAACTTCTATATCCTTTATGTTTTCTCGTATATATTTTGCAATAACTGGCACAATTATGTTTTCGCTACCGTAGTGTGTTGCATCTATAAGTGATATACCTTCCTCAAGGGCTTTTTGGCTGTCGTGATATTTTATGTCGCTTGTTATATAAACATCACAGCCACTCATTTTGGCATCACCCATAAACTCAATACCTGCACCTGTGCAAAGTCCTGCCTTTGAAACAATATTGTCTTCATCGCCAATTATTCTTATGCCGTCAAGACCAAGTTTTTCCTTAATTTCAAGGGCAAATTCTTTAAGTGTCTTTGGAGTAATATCGCCATATCTGCCAAGACCGTTTTCTTTGCCCTCCTGTTCACAGCTTACACTTAAAACCTGAACATTTTTAATATCAAGTATTTTTGCCAGCTCATCATTTACACCGCCAAAAGCTATATCAAGGTTTGTGTGCATAGCATAGTGACCTATTCCGTTTTTAATAAGCTTTATAATTCTGCTGCCTAAATGTGTATCGTCATTTACTTTTTTAATACTGCCAAATATCATTGGGTGGTGAGTAACAATTATACTTGCATTTATATTTACGGCTTCTTCAACAACTTCGTCTGTTGCATCAAGGGCAACAAGCACCTTTTTTATTTCGTTTTCTTTTTCACCAACCAAAAGCCCTGGGTTATCCCAGCTTTCTGCCAAATAAGGAGGAGCTAATTTTTCCATTACTTCAATAAACTCACTTGTTTTCATATCTGTTTAATACCTCCCTGCAAATACTGTTTTCATTTTCAATTTCTTTTATTTTTTCACTGTCGCTGCCGTTACGGCTTATGTTTTCAATTATTTTTTCGTTAACTGACATTTTATGTTCTATATATTTTCTTAAATATGGATTTTTTCTTTCTATATTTATTTTTCCGAAAATATAGTCAGCTTCGTTATTATAACTTTCTTCACCATGAACAGCCTTTATTACTGTGTAATATTTTCCTGCATCAATAAAGAAATCCTCATCTGCTATTTTAAAGCCATTTTTGTGTATGTATTTTCGCACTTCGTCTATGTCAAGCTGTGGCTGAAGTATAAGTTCTTTTGCATTTTGGTATACTTCTTTTTTATTTTCCAAAATGTCTATCATAAGCATACCGCCCATACCAGCAATAACTATTGAATTTACTTCGCCTTTTTCAATAGGCTCAAGACCACTTCCAAGACGTGTTTCAATTACACTTTTAAGGTTATTGGCAGCAATATTTTTTTCTGCCTTTTCAAGAGGCCCTTTATTTATATCGCAAGCTATGGCTTTTTCAATTTTGCCATTAAGTGCCATATAAATAGGCACATAGCCGTGGTCTGTGCCTATATCTGCCATAGTTTTTTCGCTTACAAAATCAGCTACTTTTTTAAGCCTTAAAGATATCTCAATTGCCATCTATCATTCCACCGCCCTTTACTATTTCTTCAGCTGCTGTTTCTATGTTGTAGTCTTCCAATATCCTTGAAAGCTCATTGTCTCCTGAATACTGGTCAAAATTATAAACATAAAGGTCGCCATTGTAGTCATAGAAAAAAGTATAGCAGCCCTTTGAAAATCTTTTTTCACCGTCCCAAATAAAAAACTGTGGAAAATCAATATCTACTTCATTTTTTGCTTCGCTGTATGTTTCTTCTATTACATTTTTAGCGGCATTATATGTGTATTTAGGTAAAAAGCTATAGCAAATAACCGCATCTGCAATTACCGAAACAGCACATACTGCAACAACTATTTTCTGTCCCTTGCTGTCGCCACTATTGCCCTTTCGCACATATGCACCATATCCAAGCACAGCAACAGCTGTAGCTGCAATATAGAATATATTTATGTCTGTCATTCCGCCAAATGCTTTTGTAACAACATAATAAATTCCAAGCATAATTAATATAATAATATAAAATAATATAGTATGTATCTTCATTTTATATCTCCTTTTTATATTACAAAGCCCTGCTTTTTAATTCGGCTAAAGAGCCGAAAAAGGCAGGGCATTTTGTTTTTTTAATATATTACTCCAAAAAGTCTTTGAGCTTTTTGCTTCTGCTTGGGTGACGAAGCTTTCTAAGGGCTTTAGCTTCAATCTGTCTAATTCTTTCTCTTGTTACGTTAAATTCTTTACCTACTTCTTCAAGAGTTCTGGCTCTGCCGTCATCAAGACCAAATCTAAGACGAAGAACCTTTTCTTCTCTTTCTGTAAGTGTGTCAAGAACTTCAATAAGCTGTTCTTTTAAAAGTGTGAAAGCAGCTGCATCAGCAGGAGCAGGAATATCGTCATCAGGTATGAAGTCGCCAAGGTGACTGTCTTCCTCTTCACCAATAGGTGTTTCAAGGGATACTGGCTCCTGAGCTATTTTCATAATTTCTCTTACCTTATCAACTGGCATCTGCATTTCAACAGCAAGCTCTTCTGCAGAAGGCTCTCTGCCAAGTTCCTGAATAAGCTGACGAGAAATACGAATAAGCTTATTAATAGTTTCAACCATATGAACA
>CALWHO010000139.1 GCA_944380405.1 uncultured Lachnospiraceae bacterium | reverse complement strand
TATGTATAGTTTCAACAACAAGTTTCTTAAACTCAGGTGTATATTTTTTCTTTGGTATTCCTTTTGACATAAAAAATCACCCCACTTGTTATTTAGTATATCATACTGTCTAACAAATGGGGTGCAGTTCAATGAGTCTGTTTTTTTGTTATTATTTTTCTGAGTATTTTTTGATATGTTCTGCTATAAGGTCTTTATCTTCAAAGTAGTTTATTTTCATAGCTGCTTTAACTTCTGCTAAAGTCTGGGCAGCTTTTGCCTGAGCTACTTCACTGCCTTTTTTAAGAATTTCGTATACGTAAGCAATATCTTTTTCGTATTCTTTTCTTCTTGCTCTTATTGGCTCAAGCTCTTCCTGAAGAACACTGTTGAGGAATTTTTTAACCTTTACGTCACCAAGACCGCCTCTTTGATAGTGTGCTTTAAGTTCATCAAGGTTATTATATTCAGGAAGGTATTTTTTGAAATGCTCATCTGTGCAGAAAGCATCAAGATATGTGAAAACTGTATTGCCTTCTATTTTGCCAGGGTCTGAAACTTTAATATGTTCAGGGTCTGTATACATGCTCATTACTTTCTTGCGTACTTCTTCGGCATCTTCTGAAAGATAAATACAGTTGCCAAGGGACTTGCTCATTTTAGCCTTACCGTCTATGCCAGGAAGTCTGAGGCAGGCTTTATTGTCTGGAAGAAGTATTTCAGGCTCAACAAGTGTTTCACCATAAACAGCATTGAAACGACGCACGATTTCTTTTGTCTGTTCAAGCATAGGAAGCTGGTCTTCGCCAACAGGCACAGTTGTTGCCTTAAATGCAGTAATATCTGAAGCCTGACTTATTGGATATGTGAAAAAGCCTACAGGTATGCTTGTTTCAAAGTTACGCATCTGAATTTCGCTTTTTACAGTTGGGTTACGCTGAAGACGTGAAACTGTAACAAGGTTCATGTAGTAGAATGAAAGCTCGCAAAGTTCTGGAACCTGTGACTGTATAAATATTGTTGTTTTTTCAGGGTCAAGACCGCATGAAAGATAGTCGAGAGCTACTTCAATTATGTTCTGACGTATTTTTTCCGGATTATCGGCATTGTCTGTAAGTGCCTGAGCATCGGCTATCATTATAAATATTTTATCGTATTCACCTGAGTTTTGAAGCTGAACACGTCTTTTTAATGAGCCTACATAATGACCAACATGAAGTTTTCCCGTAGGTCTGTCGCCTGTTAATATAATTTTTTCCATATATAATTCCTCCAAGATACAGGGTATTTATATTTTTATAAGCTAATAATAAATATAAATGTAAATATGAATAAAGTCAAGAAATAGGGGAAATAGAAGATGTATGAAAACAATATTTTTTTGGCAGTATATACAGATTTAAGGCTTTGTATTTGTTGATTTAAAATAGAAGATATGATAAACTTTAATATACTCGTGTAAAAATAATTTGTGATAATATTTAGGAAGTGGAGATATGTGCGGATTTTGCGGATTTACAGGACAGCTCCTTGAAAGCGAAGTAGTCCTTACAAACATGATGAATAAAATTATACACAGAGGTCCCGACAGTGCTGGTCAGCATATAGACGGCAAAGTTGCTATGGGCTTTAGAAGACTTAGCATTATCGACCTTGATTTTGGCTCACAGCCTATGTATAACGAAACAGACGATATTGTAATTACATTTAACGGCGAAATATATAACCATCAGGAATTAAGAGAAGAACTTAAGGCAAAGGGTCATATATTCAAAAATAACTCAGATACAGAAGTTCTTATTCATGCCTATGAGGAATATGGCAAAGACATGCTTAATAAACTTAGAGGTATGTTTGCTTTTGTTATTTGGGACAGCAAAAACGAAAAGCTTTTTGGTGCAAGGGACTTTTTCGGTATTAAGCCTTTTTACTATGCACAGATAGACGGTGAGCTTGTGTTTGCTTCTGAAATAAAGAGTATTCTTGAGTACCCTAAATATAAAAAAGAAGTAAACAAGGACGCCCTTGAAAACTATCTTACATTCCAGTATTCAGTACTGCCTGAAACATTCTTTAAAGGCATTTATAAGCTTATGCCTTCACATTGTTTCACATTTGAAAAAGGCAATCTTACAATTGAAAGATACTGGGAGCCTAAATTTGAGGCAGACGAAAGCAAAAGCTTTGACGATTTTGTAGAAGAAATTGATGCTGCTATGCAGGACTCAATTAAAAAGCACAAAATAAGCGACGTTGAAGTTGGGTCATTCCTTTCAAGCGGTGTTGACAGCAGCTATGTTGCAGCATGCTTTAAAGGTGACAAAACATTTACAGTAGGCTTTGATTATGCTAAGTACAACGAAATTGACTATGCAAAATCATTATCAGAAAAAATTAAAATAGATAACTACTCAAAGCTTATTTCAACAGACGAGTATTGGGACGCTATATCAAAGGTACAGTACCACATGGACGAGCCTTTAGCAGACCCTTCTGCAATAGCTCTTTATTTCGTAAGCCAGACAGCAGCAAAGCATGTTAAGGTTTCTCTTTCTGGTGAAGGTGCAGACGAATTTTTTGGCGGATACAACATCTATAAAGAGCCAGATGCTCTTAAACCTATGCATGTAATACCAAAGCCTTTAAGAAAGGGTATGGCAGCAGTTGTCAAATCTATGCCATTTAAATTTAAGGGCAAAAACTACATCATTCGTTCCAGCAAAGATGTGGAAGAAAGATTTATTGGTAACGCTTACATGTTCACAAAAGAAGGCAGAGAAAAAATACTTAAATCTATAAGCGGTAAATACACTCCTATGTCAATTACAAAGCCTTTTTATGAAAAGGTTAAGGACAAGGACGATGTTACAAAAATGCAGTATATAGACATTCATCTTTGGCTTATTGGTGACATACTTCTTAAGGCTGACAAAATGAGTATGGCTCATTCTCTTGAGGTAAGAGTACCTTTCCTTGATAAAGAAGTATTTGAAGTTGCAAGACACATACCTACAAAATACAAAGTAACAAAAGAAAACACAAAGGTAGCCATGAGAGAAGCAGCTCACAGATACCTTCCAGACATGGTTGCAGAAAAGAAAAAGCTTGGTTTCCCTGTACCTATCAGAATTTGGCTTAAGGAAGATAGGTATTACAACATTGTAAAAGAAGCATTTGAAAGCGAAGCAGCAAAGGAATTTTTCAACACTGACGCTATTTTGAAAATACTTGATGACCATAAAAACGGTAAAGAAGACAATAGCCGTAAAATTTGGACAATATACATGTTTTTGGTATGGCACAAAGAGTATTTTGAAAAAGTGGCTTGACAAAACAGTTGTTGTTTGGTAGATTTAAGTCTATAGTTTAATATGCCGCTATGAAAAAGAGGAGTAGTCTTTGGCAGTTTACAGAGAGTCTGCGTTTGGTGGAAGTCAGATAGCTTAAAAAAGATGAAAGGCGCTTTGGAGCGGAGTAATAATAAAGCGGGCGGTATTTATATAGTGCCGTCAAAAAGGGTGGAACCACGGAAGAATACCTTTCGTCCCTTACTTGATTAAAAAAGTAAGGAACGAAAGGTTTTTTATTTTTCCTAAAGTATTTATTTTTAATCGGGAGGTTTGAAAATGAAAGCAACAGATAAGACAATGGAGAAAATTGTTGCCCTTGCAAAAGCAAGAGGTTTTGTGTATCCAGGCAGTGAAATTTATGGCGGTCTTGCCAATACTTGGGACTATGGTCCAATAGGCGTTGAGCTTAAAAACAACGTAAAAAAAGCATGGTGGAAAAAATTCATACAGGAAAGCAAATACAATGTAGGTGTTGACTGTGCTATACTTATGAACCCTCAGACATGGGTTGCATCAGGTCACCTTGGCGGTTTCAGTGACCCTCTTATGGACTGTAAGGAATGTAAAGAAAGATTTAGAGCAGACAAGCTTATTGAAGACCATCTTGCAGCAACAGGCCATGACGGTGAAGTAGCTGACGGTTGGACAAATGAACAGATGATGGCTTATATCAAAGACAACAACATTGGCTGTCCTACATGTGGTGCTCATAACTTTACAGACATCAGACAGTTCAACCTTATGTTCAAAACATTCCAGGGTGTTACAGAAGATGCTAAAAACACAGTATACCTTAGACCAGAAACAGCTCAGGGTATATTTGTAAACTTCAAAAATGTTCAGAGAACATCAAGAAAGAAAGTACCTTTCGGTATTGGTCAGGTTGGTAAATCATTTAGAAATGAAATTACACCTGGTAACTTTACATTCAGAACAAGAGAATTTGAACAGATGGAACTTGAATTCTTCTGTGAACCAGGCAGTGACCTTGAATGGTTCAAATACTGGAAAGAATACTGCATCAACTGGCTTAAATCTCTTAACCTCAGCGAAGAAAACACAAGAGTCAGAGACCACAGCCCAGAAGAACTTTGCTTCTACAGCAAGGCTACAACAGACATTGAATACCTTTTCCCATTTGGTTGGGGCGAGCTTTGGGGCGTTGCAGACAGAACTGACTACGACCTTAAACAGCATCAGGAACTTTCTGGCGAAGACCTTACTTACTTCGATCAGGAAAAGAATGAAAAATACATTCCATATGTTATTGAGCCATCACTTGGTGCAGACCGTGTAACACTTGCATTCCTTTGCGATGCTTATGACGAAGAAGTTGTTGATGTTAAAGACGGTAAAGAAGATATCAGAACAGTACTTCACTTCCACCCAGCAATTGCTCCTGTTAAGGCTGCAATACTTCCATTAAGCAAGAAGCTTTCAGGTGAGGCTGACGAAATTTATCAGTCACTTCTCAAGAAATTCAATGTTGAATACGATGAAGCAGGAAGCATTGGTAAACGTTACAGAAGACAGGATGAAATCGGTACTCCTTTCTGTATTACAGTAGACTTTGAAACAGCTGAAGATCAGTCAGTAACAGTTAGAGACAGAGATACTATGGAACAGATCAGAATTAAAATTGCTGACCTTGAAAAGTATCTTGAAGAAAAAATGGAATTTTAATTTAACATTAAAAAGAGCCGAGAGGGTGTCGAAAATGTCGACACCCTTTCGTCAAAGGCTCATTTCATTCAAGCCTT
>CALWHO010000138.1 GCA_944380405.1 uncultured Lachnospiraceae bacterium | reverse complement strand
AGTTTGCTAAAGCAAACTCCAGCCACTAGTGGCTGTCCGCCTATCTTGGCGATACTAAGTTTCCCAACTATAATCCGCAGTGGGAATTTATTTCCCACGAGGAAAACAGCGGGTTTCGAGGCAGCTTATGCAGAGGAACTCGTCTGTTTATTCCTCTGTCTATTTCGTTAAAATCCTGATTTTAACGAGAGGGTGTCGACTTCTTCGACACCCTCTGCACTGCCATTTTTAAGCAGTGCTTTACATCATATTACAAACTTTTAAGATATTTTACCTCTGCCTCTGTAAGGTGTCTGTACTGACCCTTTTTAAGGTCACCAAGCTCTAATTTACCTGTTGCAACTCTCTTAAGTGTTGCTACAGGATGCTTTATGGCATCACACATTTTTCTGACCTGCCTGTTTCTGCCTTCTGTAATAACTATTTTGCAAACAGAAAACTTGCCGTTTTCCTCAAGCACCTGAAGTTTTGCAGGCTCTGTTCTTCTGCCGTCAATATGCACACCATATTTAAACTGTCTTATGTCGTTTTCGTCTGGTGTTCCATAAAGTTTTGCAATATAAGTCTTTTCCACATTGTGTTTAGGATGTGTAAGCTTATATGTAAGATCACCGTCATTAGTAAGTATTAAAAGACCTGATGTATCATAGTCAAGTCTGCCAACAGGCACAACTCTTTCTTTAACCTTTTTTATAAGGTCCATAACTGTAGGTCTGTCAAACTGATCCTTAACAGTTGTAACAAATCCCTCTGGCTTATGGAGTAATATATACACCATAGGCTCGTGGTTTATAATTCTCTTTCCATTGTAAAAAACTGAATCAACTTTATCGTCAACCTTTGTTCCAAGCTCAGTAACAGTAACACCGTTTACCTGAACCTTTCCTGCCAGTATAAGCTCTTCTGCTTTTCTTCTGGAGGCAATTCCTGCATCCGCCAAATATTTTTGCAGTCTAACTTCCATATTTATCCTCCCAGTTTATTGTCCTAATATCGTTTGTAAACTCACATCTATATTAAACCACAATTTAATAACTTTTTCCATACAAGTTTTAAAATCATGCCTTTCAACATCTTCTGCTGCAACAGCATCTGTTTTAAAAAGCACCTCTCCATTACTAAGCACTACTTCTATTGTACCCAGTTTCTGCCCTTTTTTCACAGGCGCTTCTACTGATTTTAAAATATTCACATTTATGTCTATGTCATTTTTTTCTTCTTCATTTACACATACTAAAGATCTTTCCTCTGCCACAGCTAAGACATTTTCCCTGCTGCCCTTTATTACATCAACATTTCCTGCCTCTGCTCCTTCTTCAAAAACAGTAACATAACTATAGTTGTCAAAACCATAGTTTAAAAGCTTTTTGCTGTCTATCCATTTTTGCTCTTTACCCTTTGTACCCCAACCACTTGCCAAAACAACAGATATAAGTGTCATGTCATCTCTTTTGGCAGCACCAACAAAACACTGCCCAGCTTTGTTTGTAAAGCCTGTTTTAACACCTATTGCTCCTTCAAACTCTCTTAAGAGCCTGTTTTTATTTGTAAATGTGTATATTTTTTCATTTGTATTTTTAAGAGGTATTGTAATTTGGGGCGTGTTTATTATATCTAAAAATTCTGTATTTTTAATGGCATATGCAGCTATAAGAGCCATGTCATAAGGCGTTGAATGATGATTTCCTTTATCAAGACCATTAGGCGTTACAAACTCTGTATTTAATGCACCTATTTCTTTTACCTTGTCATTCATAAGTTTTGCAAAGCCTTCAACACTTCCGCCTATATGCTCTGCTATGGCTATGGCAGCATCGTTGCTTGATTCCAGCATAAGAGGATATAAAAGGTCATAAAGCCTATGTTCTTCTCCTGTCTTTAAACCCATTTTTACCTCAGGTGCAGAGGCTGCTATTTTGCTGGCAATAACAGTTTCTTCTGTTTTTCCACTTTCAAGGGCAATTATGGCAGTCATTATTTTTGTTGTGCTTGCCATTGCCATTTGGTCGTTCATGTTCTTTTTCCAAAGTACACGGCCTGTTTTTTCATCCATAAGTACAGCACCTTGAGAAACAACGCTCATTTCTCCGCCATATACATTAACAGTAAATATCAAAGAAAATATCAAAATAAGTATTTTTTTCAAAATATTAACCCCTAAATATTTTTATAATAAATACTATTAATCACTGCCCCTCATATATGCCCCATAAATATAAAAATAAGCTGATACACTAATATTTAGCGTATCAGCCTTTTTTGATTAAATTATTTAGTTGCCTTTACTTCATCAAATACATCATACATTGTCTGACTTGGTTTTTCTGTAACCTTTGAGAAAACAACGATGCAGATAAGAGAAATAATAAACGCTGGAAGAAGTTCATAAAGCTGGAATATTGTAACATCTGTAAACGTCTTTTCAAGAGTATTCCATACAATAACAACTGCTGCACCACTTACCATACCTGCTAAAGCACCAAATCTATTCATATCTCTCCAGAATACAGATAAAAGTATAACTGGACCAAATGCAGCACCAAGACCTGCCCAAGCATTAGCAACAAGACCAAATACTGAGCTGTTTGGGTCAAATGCTATAATAACAGCAACTACAGAAACGAGTATAACAGAAACACGTCCTGCAAGAAGCTTTTTCTTGTCGTCAGCATTTTTGTTTATATGTTTAAAATAAATATCTTCTGAAATAGAAGCTGCTGTAACAAGAAGCTGTGAATCGGCTGTTGACATACTTGCAGCAAGTATAGCAGCAAGGAATACACCAGCAATAACAGCAGGGAACATCTGGTTAACCATAAGCATAAATACCTGTTCTGAGTCGCCAAGTGGTGACTGTGCAAAATAGAATCTGCCTATTACACCACAAAGAACAGAAGCCACAAGTGTTGCAGCAACCCAAACAGTAGCAATTCTTCTTGAAGCAGTAAGCTGTTCTGGATCCTCAATAGCCATAAATCTTGCTAAAATATGAGGCTGACCAAAGTAACCAAGACCCCAAGCCATGTTTGTTACAATAGAAAGAACAGGCACATATCCATCAGAACCTGTAGCTCTAAAAAGGCTAAGGAAGTTAGGGTCAAACTCAAGTACACCATTAGCAACAGTATCTACACCGCCAAGTTCTAAAACAGCGTAAAT
>CALWHO010000137.1 GCA_944380405.1 uncultured Lachnospiraceae bacterium | reverse complement strand
CATTATGGATAACCCACAAGATGCTAAATATGGCATGACAAAAGAACAGATTAAAGAAGCTTACAAGAAACTTAAAGAATACGGTGCTGAAGAGTTCGGTATCCATGCTTTCCTTGCAAGCAACACTGTAACAAATGAATATTATCCAACACTTGCAAAAATTCTTTTTGAGCTTGCTGTTGAGCTTAAAAAAGAAGTTGGCGTAAAAATTGGTTTCATCAACCTTTCAGGCGGTATTGGTATTCCTTATACAGAAGACAAAGAGCCTAACGACATTAAGCTTATTGGTAAAAAGGTTGAAGAAGTTTATAACGAAGTTCTTAAGCCAGAAGGCATGGACGATATTAAGATATTTACAGAGCTTGGCAGATTTATGCTTGCTCCAAACGGACATCTTGTAACAAGAGTTCTTCATGAAAAACACACATACAAAGACTACATTGGTGTTGATGCATGTGCTGCAAACCTTATGAGACCAGCTATGTATGGTTCATATCACCACATTACAGTTATGGGCAAAGAAGACATGCCATGCGACCACAAGTATGACGTTGTTGGTTCACTTTGCGAAAACAACGATAAGTTTGCTATAGACAGAATGCTCCCTGAAATTGAAATAGGTGACCTTCTTGTTCTTCACGATTCAGGTGCTCACGGTTTTGCTATGGGTTATAACTACAACGGCAAACTTCGTTCAGCTGAGTATCTTCTTAAAGAAGATGGCAGTGTAGAAATGATCAGACGTGCTGAAACTCCAGCAGACTACTTTGCAACACTTGAAGGATTTAATTTCTAATATTGACATAATAAGAGGAGGCAAAATATGTTCAGAGTAAATGAAGACTATTTAAAACTTCCTGGAAGCTACCTTTTTTCAACAATCGCTAAAAAGGTAAGTGCTTTTACAGAAGCTAATCCAGATAAAAAAATTATAAGACTTGGTATTGGTGACGTTACACAGCCTATCGCTCCAAAGATTATTGAGTCACTTCACAACAGCGTTGATGAAATGGCGCATGCTGAAACATTCCATGGCTATGCACCAGACCTTGGTTATGACTTTTTAAGAAATGTTATTGCAGAGCACGACTACAAGAGAATTGGCGCTGACATTTCAGCTGATGAAATTTTCGTTTCAGACGGTGCTAAAAGCGACAGCGGCAGCATTCAGGAAATATTTGCACATGACAGCAAAATAGCTGTATGTGACCCTGTATATCCTGTATACGTTGATACAAACGTAATGGCAGGCAGAACAGGCGTTTATGATGCTGCAACAGGCAAGTGGAGCAACGTAATTTATATGCCTTGCACACTTGAAAATAACTTTGTTCCAGAGCTTCCAACAGAAACACCAGATATTATTTATCTTTGTTTCCCAAATAACCCAACAGGTACAACTCTTACAAAAGAGCAGCTTCAGGTATGGGTTGACTATGCAAACAAAGTTGGTGCTGTAATTATTTATGACGCTGCTTATGAAGCATACATCACAGAAGAAAACGTATGCCATTCTATTTATGAATGTGAAGGTGCAAGAACTTGTGCTATTGAAATACGTTCATTCTCTAAAAATGCAGGCTTTACAGGCTTAAGACTTGGTTTTACTGTTATTCCTAAAGATATTAAGAGCGGTGATGTTACACTTCACTCACTTTGGGCAAGAAGACACGGCACAAAATTCAACGGTGCTCCTTACATTATCCAGAGAGCTGGCGAAGCTGTTTATAGTGCAGAAGGACAGGCTCAGATTAAAGAACAGATTGCTTACTACATGAACAATGCTAAGATAATCAAGGCTGGTCTTGAAAGCGTTGGTTACAAAACAGTTGGTGGTGTAAATGCACCTTATATATGGCTTAAAACACCTGATAACATGACTTCATGGGATTTCTTTGATTATCTCCTTGAAAAAGCTAATGTTGTTGGTACTCCAGGTTCAGGCTTTGGCCCAAGCGGTGAAGGTTACTTCCGTCTTACAGCTTTTGGTTCATATGAAAACACTGTTGAAGCTATTGAAAGAATCAAAAAACTCTAATATAATTGCCACGAAGGGATTAAAGTCCTTTCGTGGCTTTTTTATATCTGGAGGTAGTTTATGAATAGGCTTAATTTTATTTGCAGTATTGATGATTGTTTTAAGTTTTTATATTTGGATAGAGAGTATTTTGTAAAAGGTATTGATGTTTACGAAAATGGAATTGATTTAATTATAATAAGATATGTGGATTATGAAAAAGCATCTGACTTTTATAAAATGTATGTTTCAAGGGAAAAAAGTCTTTCTGAAGAAGAAATAAAAGAAGCACTTAGCATAAGTCCTTTTAGAGGCATATTAAATTTAAAGTCTGTAGTCATTAATGGAATTGGTTTTAATAAAATATCACAAACATCAGGTGTTTATGTAAAAGATATAGTTGAAAACAGAAGATGTGATGAAATTATTGAAAGATGTCATATTTCAAGAAACGAAAAAATTTCATTTGAGTACACAACAGCTTTTATTAATACAGATAGTTTTAATGCAAAAAAAATTGATACATTGTCTTTTGATATAAATGAAAACAAAAATGGAGAAAAGAAAACAATATATATTAAGGACTGCAATATAGGTGATGTTTTTTATCTGAAAAACTATATTGGAAAAGAGTATGCTTTAACGGTAGCTGAAAAGGTAAATCTAAAAGCTCATATTGAAAAAGAGACTGAAAATTTAATTGGAAATATGGAAATTGAGGAAGGAATAAAAAAATCTATAGAAAAAGGTACAATTATAAGCTTTGAGGTTTTTCCAGATAGAGATGAAAATGATGATATAGTGCATGAGCAAAAAGTATATGAGCCCATGGTAAATATAGGCATTGTTTCCAAAGACAGAAAAAATAATGACTGTGATTTTAAGACAATATGTGTTCATGATTAT
>CALWHO010000136.1 GCA_944380405.1 uncultured Lachnospiraceae bacterium | reverse complement strand
TAGAGGTATAGGTGTTATAAATGTAAAAGAGCTTTATGGTGTAAGTGCCATAAAACAAAGTCAGGCTCTTGATATGGTAATACGCCTTGAAATGTGGAACGAAAACAAAGTATATGACAGAATGGGTCTTACAGACGAATATTATGAAATACTGGGAAACAGACTTCCTTGTAACACAATTCCTGTAAGGTCAGGACGAAATATAGCTGCTATATGCGAGGTTGCTGCTATGAACAGCAGACAGAAAAAACTTGGATATAATGCGGCAAAGGTTTTAAGCGAAAGGCTTGAAAGCATGATAAGAAAAGACTAATAAGACATAAAAGACAGAATAAATATAATTACGGAGGGATATATATGTTTCGAATAGGCGTTAATTTTGATGTGGATTATATCACTGCGGGATTGGTTGACGAAAATTATAATATAGTAAAAAAGGAATATAAGCCAACATTAAGATACAGGGGTTTTGAGGCAATTGTAAAGGATATTGCTATGCTTTGCATTAAGCTTTGCAAGTCTATGGATTTAGACATAAATAAGGACATAGAGTATGTGGGTATAGGATGCCTTGGCTCTGTTGATACTGAAAAAGGTATAATGATACACACAAGCTGGTTTGAAGGCTTTGAAGATGCACCTATTGTTTCTGAAATAAAAAAACATATTAATACAGAAATATATATCGAAAGAAATGCAAACTGCTATGCTCTTGCTGAAAGTAAAATTGGTGCGACAAAGGACTACAAAAATTCTGTTGTAGTTGTTTTAGGAAGCGGCATAAGTGGTGGTATAATACTTGATGGAAAAATATACCATGGAGCTTTTTATGGAGCTGGTGAATTTGGACACCACGTTATAATACATGATGGAGAAGAATGTGCCTGCGGAAGAAAAGGCTGCTGGGTTGCATATGCCTCATCTGCTGCCATGGTAAGAGATGCCAGAATAATGGCAATAAAGCACCCTGAATGTAGCATGTTTAAAATTGTAAATGGTGATTTAAGACTTATGAGCGTTGATACAATTTATAAAGCATCTGAAATGGGTGATAATTTCGCTAAAAAAGTAATAGACGATTATGTTGGATATCTTGCCCTTGGACTTATTAACATAATAAATATACTTCAGCCTGATGTTGTTGCCATAGGTGGAAAGCCTGTAATATCTGGTGAAAAGTATCTTGATAAAATAAGAGAATTTGTTAATGTTAAGACTTTTGGTCAGATTGACAAGGACAAAAAAACAAAGATTTTAAGAACGAGTATGGGCTACGACAGCGTAATAATTGGAGCGGCAATGCTTAAAGAATAAATATTTGTGGAGGTTAGAAGCCTTGGATTTTATTGATAAACTTAAAAATATTGTTAAAACAGGTACTGTTGAAGAAAACGTATCCATGAAGGATTACTGCTCATTTAAAACAGGTGGAAATGCTGATTACATAGTTTCGCCTGGAAATAGTGACGAAATAAAGCTTGTTATTGAAGAATCAAAAAAAGAAAACATGCCTTTTGTTATAATTGGTAATGGCTCTAATATTGTTGTAAGCGACAAAGGCATAAGAGGTGTCGTAATTAGAATTGGATGCCAGATGTCAAAAATAACAGAAAATAACGGCGAATTTATATCTCAAGCTGGAGCTATGCTTTCTGCTGTAAGTTATAAGGCTTATGACACAGGATATTCTGGATTTGAATTTGCATCAGGCATACCAGGAAGTTTTGGCGGTGCTGTATGCATGAATGCAGGAGCATATGGCGGTGAAATGAAAGACGTTATAAAATGGGTCAAAGTTATGGACATGGAAGGAAATATAAAAACTCTTTCCAATGAAGAAATGGACTTTGGCTACAGAAAAAGCATTGTATTTGAAAAAGAATATATTGTGCTTGAAGGCTGTATAAGTCTTAATAAAGGCAATAAAGAAGAAATTAAGGCTTTAATGGCAGATTTTAACGGCAGAAGACGTGATAAACAGCCTTTAAACTATCCAAGTGCAGGCAGCACATTTAAAAGACCATACGGGCATTTTGCAGGAAAGCTTATAGAAGATTGCGGTCTTAAGGGTTATACTGTAGGCGGAGCTATGGTAAGCGACAAACATGCAGGATTTGTGGTAAATAAAGGCGGAGCAACAACAGAGGATATACTTAATGTTATAGAGCACTGCCAAAAAGAGGTTTTTGATAAGTTTGGAATTAAACTTGAAACAGAAGTAAAAATTATTGGTGAGTTTTAAGCCAATAAAAATTGGGGTGACAAAATGAAATTTGTTATAGTTACAGGAATGTCGGGAGCTGGCAAATCAACAGCGCTTAAATTTTTTGAGGATATAAATTATTTTTGTGCAGACAATCTTCCGCCTGCACTGCTTTTGAAGTTTGCAGAATTATTTGAGCAGGGCAGCGAAATAGACAAGGTTGCTCTTGGTATTGATATAAGAGGCGGACGTCTTTTTAGTGACCTTTTTGACGGTCTGGCACAGCTTTCTGCCAATGGATACGACTACGAGATACTTTTTCTTGATGCTTCCGATGCAAGCCTTATAAAAAGATTTAAAGAAACAAGAAGAAGTCACCCTCTTTCAAGAGGCGGTTCTATTGAGGATGGCATTACAAAAGAAAGAACGCTTCTTGAAAATGTAAAGAAAAAGGCAACTTATATTATTGATACAAGCGATATACTTACAAGAGAGCTTAAAGAAAAAATAAACAGCATATTTGTTCTTGATGAAAAGTTTGAAAGCATAATTATAACTGTATGTTCATTTGGTTTTAAATATGGCATAC
>CALWHO010000135.1 GCA_944380405.1 uncultured Lachnospiraceae bacterium | reverse complement strand
AAAGGCACAAAGAGAGATACTGGTATTGATACAGACGAAATTATGCAGCTTAGCAAATATTACGGTGAAGTTAGAAAAGTATTTGCAGGCTTTGAAAGCAATATGAAGACTCCAAATGCTGAAATATATAAGTATGAAATACCTGGCGGTCAGTATTCAAACCTCCTTGCACAGGTTAAGGAAATGGGTTCTGAAGAAAACTTTGAAGAAATCAAAGAGCTTTACAAACAGGCTAATGAGCTTTTTGGAAATATTATAAAAGTTACACCTACAGCTAAAATAGTTGGTGACCTTGCTATTTTCATGAGCAAAAACGGTCTTACAAAGGATAATATATTTACAGAAGGTCGTGACCTTTCATATCCAGACTCTGTAGTTGATTACTTTATGGGTATGGTTGGACAGCCAGATGGTGGTTTCCCTAAAGAACTTCAGGAAATAGTACTTAAGGGCAGAAAACCTCTTACAGTTAGACCAGGTCTTGCAATTCCACCTGCTGACTTTACAGAAATGAGAAGACACATAAGAGAACACAACAACATTGACGACAGCAAAGTAAATGAAAGAAATGTTCTCAGCTATGCTCTTTATCCAAAGGTATATGACGATTACTGCGAACATCTTGAATACTATAATGATGTATCAAGACTTGAAAGCCATGTATTCTTCTATGGTCTTAAGAAAGGTGAAGAAACAGCAATTTCTATCGGTGAAGGTAAAGAACTTATAATCAAGTTTGTTGATATGTCTGACCCAGATGAAAATGGTGTTCGTTCACTTACATTTGAAGTAAATGGTGCTATGCGTGGTGTTAAGATACAGGATAAACATCTTGAAGTAAATGCCGATAGAAAACCAAAGGCAGAAAAAGGCAACCAGTTCCATGTTGGCTCACCAATTCCTGGTACTGTAAGCAAGATAAATGTAAAAGAGGGCGATGTAATAGAAAAGAACACAGCTCTCCTTACAGTAGAAGCTATGAAGATGGAAACATCAATACTTGCAAAGATTGG
Source organism: uncultured Lachnospiraceae bacterium (assembly GCA_944380405.1). GTDB lineage: Bacteria > Bacillota > Clostridia > Lachnospirales > Anaerotignaceae > HGM11808. Next base: position 7,080 of record CALWHO010000135.1, on the reverse strand, counting down.
TGGAAAGATAGACAAGATTTATGTAAAACAGGGTGACAAGGTTATGCCTGAAGACCTTCTTGTTACATTTGTAAACGAATAATAAAAATGGTATTCAAATGAATACCATTTCGTCAAAGGCTCATTTCATTCAAGCCTTTGACGAGCAGACAGAAGTATAAAGCAGGAGTTCCATCGGCATAAAAGCCTTGAAACTCTCTGTCGGCATTTTCCTTCGGAAAACGGCTTTGCCGCCTTAGTTCGTCAGGTGCTTTGCTTTTCCTCGTCGGAAATGAATTCCGACTGCGGATTAAAGTTGGGAAACTCTTTGTTTCCCAATCCCTTCCGCATTTTTAAATTTTGTATAAAAATCAATTTATATATATTTTAAAACGGTATTCAAAAGAATACCGTTTTTTTATTGTATGTTGAGTATTAATTTATAAAGTGTTTCAACAGCATATATTAAATTTTTGTCGTTTAAGTCCATTTTAGGGTGATGAAGAGGGTATGTATTGTTTTCTAAAGCAGCAAGAAATACAACAAGTACGCCTTTTGTTTTTGTAAAATATATAGATGCATTGTCACCTGAAAGGAATTTGCGTTTTTCTATAAAGCACTTATCACCAAAAATTTCTTTTCCTGTTTCAAGTGCCTTTGACACAAGATATGAGTTATTTTCTATTGATTTTATAGGGTCTTCTCGTATAAATACATCTGTTTTGCAGCCTGTAATGGCATCTGCATCTGAAATGGCTTTTTTTATTGTTTCAGAAAGCTTGAAATAATCTTCATATTTCCATGTGCGGATATTGCCTGTAATTGTTACCTTGTCAGATATTATATTGTTGGCTGTTCCACCAGTAATAATACCTGCTCCTATTATAAAAGGATTTTCTTCAGTTGATGTTTTGTTAATATTGTTAAGAGCTTCTATTACTTTGCTTACGCCAAATATGGCATCAACGCCTTTTTGAGGTACGCACCAATGGCTTGACTTGCCATTTACTGTTATTTCAAAGTTCCCAACTGTGGCAGAGGCTTGTTTTTCATGAAGGCTCATGCCAAATTTATCACCCACTGAGTAATGAAACATTATAAAACTTTCCACATCTGGGTTTTCAAATGCCTTATTTTCAAGCATATATTTAGCTCCGGAGCCTGTTTCTTCAGCCGGTTCAAACATAAACTTTATGTTCTTATTAAATCTTTCTTTGTTTTGGGCAATTACTTTTGCCAGTACAAGTGCTGTGGCTATATTGCCGTCATGTCCACAGGCATGGCATACTCCATTATTTTGTGAGCGGTAAGGGGCATCTATTTCATCATTTATAGGAAGGGCATCTATTTCGCATCTTATGGCTATGGCAGGTTTTGTTGTGTCTTCAAACAAAAGTGCTGTAAGCCCTGTTTCAGGCATAAGAGTTATTTTATAGCCTAAGTCAGACATATATTTAGATATGTATTTTGTTGTTTCTACCTCCATAGAAGATACTTCTGGGTGAGAACGGAAGTAGTGTCTTAAATTAATTACTTCTTTTTCATATATTTTAAAATCCATTTTTTGTTAAAATTCTCCTGACTGCATTTTTGGGTAAATTATATCATATGTAAATATAAAAAGACAGGGAGGTATACTTATTTAACAACGTTTCTTTTTATTATTTTAATTTTGCGGAAGAGTTTGGGAAACAATTTGTCAGTAAGTTTGCTAAAGCAAACTCCAGCCACAAGTGGCTGTCCGCCTATCTTGGCGGTACTAAGTTTCCCAACTTTAATCCGCAGGAAAGCACCCGACGAACAAGGGCAGCAAAGCTGTTTTGCGTAAGCAAAATGCCGACGGAATTTATTTCCGCTGAGGAAAAGCAAAGCACCTGACGAACTAAGGCGGCAAAGCCGTTTTCCGAAGGAAAATGCCGACAGAGAGTTTCAAGGCTTTTAGGCTTCGGAATTTTGCCTGTTGCAAAACGAATGGTGTTTCATCATGAAACACCATTCGCCCTTTTTCGTCGGGTTCTCCGATGGAACTCCTACTTTATACTTCTGTTAACTCGTCAAAGACTTGAATGAAATGAGTCTTTGACGAAATGGGTGTCGAATATTCGACACCCATTTTAATCCCTGTCAGAATGAAAATAACAAAGCCAATATTTTATTTATAAAATTTCAAGTTTATTTCTCGTTACAGCAAAAGCCGTTTCCTGTTGGTGTGTCGCCTGGTGTATCGCTTGAAGGTGTGTATGTTGACTGAGGTGCAAAAAGGTCTACTGGGAACTGAAGGCTGTTGAAAAGGTCGCATACATCTTCTGATTCGCCTGCACTGCCTGTGCATACATCAGGCATACAGATACCCTGGCTCTGAACACAGATATTTGAAAAACGAAGAAGTTTAATTACTGCAAAAAGACCAATTGTAATATTTACACCTATTGGTGATGAGAAATCCTGTGAACGCACGTTGCCTAAAACATTTCCTCTGCCGCATGAACAGCTGTCACTCTGTACACCTGCTACATTTGAGCAGCCGTTATTGTTTGAGCAGAAGTAGTTATTTGGGCATGTATTGCTTGGGTGTGACTGATTGCCGCCACATCCGCATAAGTGACATTCCTGACCGCATATTGAACCACATTCGTTTCCGCATGAATTACATGAGCCACAAGAACCACATGAATTACATGAACCACATGAGCCACATGAACCACATGAGCATGGCTGGCAGCAGCAACAGCAGCAACAGCAGTTTGAATTGCCTGCTTCAGCATATTGTAATGATGCAGCAAGAACCATTGCAGAGCCTTCTACAGAAACAAATGGACCATTTGAGTTTATGCAGCCATAAAGTTCATTATAAAGAGCTGTGTTAATATCATCACCTGCAAAAAGTGTTGTTGTAGTTGTGTATGTGCTTGTAGCCTTTACACAGGAGATTTCGTTGCTTTCAGCATCATAGAATTTTAAGTTATATAAGAAGCTGAATTTTACTGTAACGTCCCAATAGCACTTACGGAAAGGACTAGGAACTTTGTTAATTACGGATATATTTTTAATGCAGAAGTCGTTTGCTGTTACAGAAACAGCGTTTGAAGGTGGAACTAAAATATTGCCAGATTTAGCATTGGAGCATGTGCATGAGTCCTTGCCAGGAATATAAATTCTTGCAGGGCCTAAGTTATCGCTTGTAAGACATACCTGAATACGGCACTGGTCGAAAATCTTTGGCACGTTAAGGCATACATTTGTAGGAACATCATTGGCGTTAACACAACATGACATAATAATCCTCCTTTTATTTAACTGGCTTTTAATTATTATTCATTCTTCTTTATACTATGGCGTATATGTCAAATAGGTGAGAGAAAAGACAATAAAAATTTTGGACAAAAAAAAGCACCTGTAAAAAACAGAGTGCTAAGGGTGTCGAAAAAATCGACACCATTTCGTCAAAGGCTCATTTCATTCAAGCCTTTGACGAGCAGACATAAGTATAAAGCACATGGTCAGCACTTTTCTTCGAAAAGTCAGCTTCGCTGACCCGCACATCTTTGCGGGTGCCAAGTTCCATGGGCTAAAAAGCCTTGAAACTCTCTGTCGGCATTTTCCTTCGGAAAACGGCTTTGCCGCCTTAGTTCGTCAGGTGCTTTACTTTTCCTCGTTGGAAGTGAATTCCGTCAGCATTTTGCCTACGCAAAACCAACTTCGCTGTCAGCACTTCTTTGCTGTGCTTTACTGCGGATTCCAGTCGGGAAACTTAGTACCGCCAAGATAGGCGGACAGCCACTTGTGGCTAGAGTTTGCTTTAGCAAACTTACTGACAAATTGTTTCCCAAACCCTTCCGCGTTATTGAAAAAAGTATAAAATATAGTTTTTTGAAAGTCTGAGCACCTGTTAAAAAACAGAGTACTTTAATTAGCTATTTATTTGATTTAATCTTCGTCTTCATTTTCTGCCTTAAGAGCGTCAAGTATTTTGTTTCGCTCAATAAGCCATTCAAATTTAAAGAACTGGTCTGGAAGTATAATAAGCATAGCAACAACAACTGCACCAACTGTTTTAAATGCTATAAATGCTTCATTTGTTGCAGCTGCATAGTCGTTTATCATTATGTCGTGAAGAGCATAATAAATACCGGCACCAGGAACGATTGGGTATATTGCAGGAAGAACATAAAGAAGCTTTGGCATTTTATGTTCTATTGAGTAGTATTTTGCCATTATGCAAATACAGGCGGTACCTGTAAATGCACCTAAAAGTGAAAGGTTAAAGTATCTGCTAAAAATATAATAAACTGTGTAACCAACAGCACCAGAAAGACCGCAGTATGGTAATTCTTTTTTAGGTGTATTATAGAGTATGGCAAAAAAGAAACATGCAAAAAAAGCACAGAATGCTTCTATTAAAACTATCATATTATGCCACCTCCCACAAGTGCACTCCAAAGATAAAGTGCAACAGCTATACCAACAGCTATGGCAACACCTGTAACTATTGCTTCAAAAGCTCTTATTATGCCTGAAAGCTGTTCGCCGTTAAGTATGTCGTTTATGGCATGTGCCAAAGGTACACCAGGAGCAAATGTTATAAGTGCTCCTATTATTATTTTGTCAAGATTAGAACCTACATGGAAGCTTCTTAAAAGTACTGCCACAAAGCCAACTATAAAACCGGCACTGGCAGTAACAAGGAAAGACGGAAGCTTTTGAGAGTTTAAAGTCTGTATTGTAATACCTACACATAAGCCTACAACAAGAGCTGCCAAGCCGTCGTATACAGTGCCTCCAAACATAAAAGCTCTGAAAGCACCTGAAATGCCATAAGCAGCAGCAAGTATATAAAAAGGATATGTGCTTTTTTCAGCAATACCTTTTACCTGACTTAAAGCCTGCTCAACTGTTATATTACCCTGTGTAAAGTTATTTGATATGCTTTCAAGAAGTGCTATACGTTCTGTGTTCATGCCTTTTTTTGCAACATGCTTTACCATTGTCATAAGACCTGACTCAGGGCTGTCTACGTTTACAACTATGCCTGATGTTGTTACAAAAACTTCTTTTGTGGTAAATTGGCACACATTTAATATTTTATGTATCTCATTTTCTATTCTGTGGGTGGCACAGCCGTTAAACAGCAAACGCTCACCTATACATACAGACAGTTCAAGAACTGCTTTATAATCCATTTTAAATCCCCTTCAAAAAATATGTATTAATAAGATTTTATCAGTTAGAGGGAAAAAATCAATATTATTTGTGTGAAATTTTGCACAATATGCCGCAAAGTTATTAATACTTATTTTTTACCTTGAAATAATGGGCATAAGGCTATAAAATTTATATAAAACACTATAAAATTAATATTTGGGAGAGTAAAATGTCGGACAAATATAGAACAATATTAAATGAGGGAATGGCTGAAATAATTGAGAAAAAATCAAGGTTTATTTCATATGCTAAGCCTGTTAAATCAGATGAAGAAGCAAGAGAGTTTATAGAACAAATTAAAAAACAAAATTGGGATGCTACTCATAATGTTTTTGCTTATCAGGTGGGTGAGAAAAACGAAATACAGCGTTTCAGCGATGACGGTGAGCCACAGGGTACAGCTGGTATGCCTGTTTTAACTGTTCTTACAGGAGAAGAAATTAAAAATACAGTTATAGTTGTTACAAGATATTTTGGAGGCACACTTCTTGGAACAGGCGGACTTGTGCGTGCTTATGGAAAGGCAGCAAAAGAAGCTGTTTTGGCTGCAGGCATAGCTGAAATAGAAAGTTTTGAAAGATACAGCGTAAAGTGCAGTTATTCATTAAGCGGCAAGGTACAGTATGAGATACTTCAGGGAAACTATATTATAGAAGATACGGTTTTTATGGAAGATGTGGAGTATATTGTTCTTGTGCCTGATGAAAAGGCAGGTGCATTTGAAAGCACAATAACAGATATTTCAGGTGCAAAGGCAAAAATAACTCATATTGAAAGTGTAAGAGGTGCTTTTGTTAACGGAAAGCTTGAAATATGCCAATAAATAAACTTGTAATGTAAAAAAATTAGTGATAAAATATTTAGGATATTATTTAAGGAGGTTTTTTGGAATGTCAGGACATTCAAAGTTTGCCAATATTAAACATAAAAAAGAAAAGAATGATGCCGCAAAGGGCAAAATATTTACAATGCTGGGCAGAGAAATTGCAGTTGCAGTTAAAGCAGGCGGCCCTGACCCTGCAAACAACGGCAAATTAAGAGACGTTATAGCTAAGGCAAAATCAAACAACATGCCTAACGATACAATTGAAAGAAGTATTAAAAAAGCAGCAGGTGCTGAAGACGGCGTAAACTACGAATCAGTTACATACGAAGGCTATGGTCCTAACGGCGTTGCTGTTATAGTTGAAGCTCTTACAGACAACAGAAACAGAGCTGCTGCAAACGTAAGAAATGCATTTACAAAAGGCGGCGGAAACATGGGTACATCTGGCTGTGTTAGCTTTATGTTTGACCAGAAAGGCCTTATTGTAATTGACAAAGAAGAAGTTGAAATGGACGAGGACGAGCTTATGATGACTGCTCTTGATGCAGGTGCTGAGGACTTCGGTGTTGAAGAAGACAGCTTTGAAATTACAACAAGTCCTGATGATTTTTCAGCAGTAAGAGAAGCTCTTGAAGCAGCAGGCATTCCAATGGCTTCTGCTGAAGTTACAATGATTCCTCAGACATACACATCTCTTACAAATGAAGAAGATATCAAGAAAATGAATAAACTTCTTGACCTTCTTGATGATGATGATGATGTTCAGAATGTATACCATAACTGGGATGAGTGATCAAAATAGATGACATAGCCGCAAAGCCAGTAAAATCAAGGCTTCCAGCGGTTTTTGAGGGCGATTTTCAAAGCCCAAAAAATTCGAATTTTATAGATGACATAGCGTTTTTGGAGTTAAAAAACGATTTTCGGGTAGTGAGATGAAAAAAAGTCTCACTGCCTTTTTCAGTTTTCAGAACTTAACGAAAAAGCGATTTTCAAAATTACAACCCTTTTTTGAAAAAAATTTAAAAAAGTTTTTGAAAAGTGTGAAAATTATGATGAAAAATGTCGCAAAA
>CALWHO010000134.1 GCA_944380405.1 uncultured Lachnospiraceae bacterium | reverse complement strand
CGGCACATTTGATGGAGATGGGCACACCATTTCCGGGCTGTATATCAATGATAGCGATGCCGATTACGTTGGCTTGTTCGGTTATGTGGGCGAATTCGGCAAAATACAAAACGTGGGCGTTAAGGACAGCTACATCAGCGGCGGCAGTTATGTGGGCGGCGTGTGCGGGTATAATTTTTTTACCGGTTTCATTACAAGCTGCTACAACACCGGCGATGTCAGCGGCAGCGACTATGTCGGCGGCGTGTGCGGATATAATAATGGCGGCATCATAGAAAACTGCTACAACACCGGCGACGTCAGCGGCGACAACTCTGCAGGCGGCGTTTGCGGGTATAATTTTTTGGGCGGTTTCATTACAAGCTGCTACAACACCGGCGATGTCAGCGGCAGCAACAGTGTCGGCGGCGTGTGCGGGTGGAATAGTGAAGGCATCATAGAAAACTGCTACAACATCGGCAGCGTCAGCGGCGAAAGCTATGTAGGCGGCGTGTGCGGGTGGAATGATGATACCGGCAGCATAGAAAACTGCTACAACACCGGCGATGTCAGCGGCAGCACTACAGGTGGCGTGTGCGGGGTGAATGGCGGCACAATAGAAAACTGCTATAATACAGGCACAGTCAGCGGAAGGGGCAGTGCAGGTGGCGTGGGCGGGTATAATAACGGCACAATAACAAACTGCTATAATACAGGTGCAGTCAGTGGCAACAGTGCAGGTGGCGTGTGCGGGTATAATAACGGTACAATAACAAACTGCTATAATACAGGCACAGTCAGCGGCGGCTATGCAGGGGGCGTGTGCGGGTATAACGGCGGCACAATAGAAAACTGCTATTTCCTTTCGGGAACAGCCACAGGCGGCATAGGCAGCAGCGATGGCACGGTAAACGATGTAGAGGAAAAAACAAGTGAGCAGTTTGTTTCCGGCGAGGTGGCATGGCTGCTGAACGGTGCTTCTGTGGGTGCATGGTTACAAGATATGAAGAATAATATGCCTGTACTTAAAAGTAATCTTCCTGAAGGAGTTGCCGAGGAAGATTGTAAAAACCCTGTCCGCATAACAATTGAAAAGTCAGACATAACAGCAGAAGAATATGGCTATACAACGGAAGAAAGCGTTCTAGCGGCGTATCCAGAAGGATATTTATTCTTTGAGGATAGTTATTATAATACACGTATTGACACATCAGAAAAAAAATATACTGCTGATATTACCATCTATGCCGCAAAGGCAGTGGACAGTATAACGTTTAACAAAACAGAGCTTTCCCTTTATGTTGGCGGAGAGGAAACACTGACAGCCAAAGTGATACCTGAAGATGCCCATAATACAACTGTAAACTGGGAAAGCAGTGACCCAAAAGTGGCAACAGTAGACCAAAACGGTAATGTTAAGGCAATAAAGGCAGGAACAGCCATAATCACCGCAGAAGCAGCCGACGGCAGTGGAGTAAAAGCTGAATGTACTGTAACAGTACGAAAGAAATCCTCAGGCGGCGGCTCACCTTCATATTACTTTGTAACATTTAACACCAACGGCGGAGACGACATGGATAAGCTTATAAAGCTTGAGGAGACGGAAATAGATATTGACGACTATACCCCTGAAAAAGAGGGCTATGAGTTTATGGGCTGGTACCTTGATGAGGATTTTGAAGAAAAAGCAAAGGACATGAAGCTTACAAAAGACATAACACTTTATGCAAAATGGGAAAAAGTTGAGGAAGAAGAAATAAAAGAAGATATAGAAGAAACGGAAGAAGAAACAAAAGAAACATTTGCAGATGTAACAGAAAATGACTGGTATTTTGACAGCGTAAACTATGTAGTTGAAAAAGGCATTATGAACGGCATGGGTGACGGAACATTTAAGCCAAATATGCCTTTTACAAGAGAAATGCTGGCGGTGGTGCTTTATAATATTGAAGGCAGACCAGAAGTTGAAGGCATAAGTACATTTGCAGATGTACAGAATGGTATGTGGTACACAGACGCCATAATATGGGCAAATGAAAATAACATTGTGGCAGGATATGACAATGGCACATATGGCGTAGGTGACACCATAACAAGAGAGCAGTTTGCGGCAATACTTTACCGTTATGCACAGTATAAAGGATATGATGTTTCTGTTGGAGAAAACACAAATATTCTTTCATACTTAGATGCCTTTGATATAAGCGAATACGCATTTTCTTCTATGCAGTGGGCTTGTGGCGAAGGCATAATAAACGGTATGGGTGACGGCACAGTTATGCCACAAGGAAAAGCAATAAGGGCAGAAGCTGCAACAATGCTTATGAATTTTTATGAAAGTGTGGAAATATAATATTTTACAGTTAGATTGAAAAAGTAAAAATAGTTTCAAAGAAAGACGGTAAGAGCAAATATCTTACTGCCTTTTTTTTTGATTTTAAAATATAGGTTTGATTAAAGTCATATTTTATGGTAAAATAGAACAAAAGTAATAGGAAAATATGGAAAAAAATGTTAAATAAAACTGTAAACCCTTAAGAAGGTGTATTAATATTGGTTTTAATATGGCTCATAGGTGGTTTAAAGTAAATATTGATAGGATTTATAAAAACAATTATATATTTAGATTTGACAAAAATGAGTTTGGCATCTTGGGTTTAATAACCCTTTTTTTGCTGAGCTTTTTTGTATTATGCGGAAAAAGAAGCTTTAAAATTTAGATTTTATGTGAAAACTAAATAGCAAGCTATTTTTTAAGTTTGATTTTATCACATATAATCAAACTTTAATTATTATGTTTAAAAAATTATAATTTAAAGGTAGAGTAAATGAAAACAAGAAGAATTATATTAATATCAGTGCAGATATGCTGTTTTTTAGTAATAATTTACAGTGCATATAAAATAAAAATTAATCTGAAAGAATACAGAACAGGAGAAGCTGCATATAGCGACCTTGAAAATAAGGTTAACGAAGTTTCTAAAGATGAATTAGAAAGCCAAATAAATTACTCTCTGGAAACGCAAGAAGATAACAAAGTTGAAAAATTTAATTTTGAGCAGTTACAGGAGATAAATCCAGAGATTATAGGATGGATAAAAAGCAAGGATGGAAGTATTAATTATCCTATAACCCAAGGGGATGACAACAGCTTTTATCTTACACATCTTTATGATGGAACTGAAAACAGTGCAGGATGCATTTTTCTTGATTGTAGAAACGATAGTACATTTTCTGATAAAAATTCAATTATTTATGGACATAACATGAATAATGGTTCAATGTTTGCATCGTTGCTTAATTATAAGGAAGAAAAGTATTTTTTTGATAACAATGAACTTTATATTGTGACGCCTGAAAAAAATTATGTTGTAAAAGTATTTTCGTGTTATGATTCTGATATTCGCAGTAATTCATGGGATATGAATTTTAATACAGACACAGTATATGAAAACTGGCTACATGAAATAAGAAATAAATCTCTTTGGAAAAATGACATTTCTCCGAAGTTTGAAGATAAAATAGTTACTTTATCAACATGTAATAATAATTCATGGGACAATAGATTTGTTGTTCATGGAATACTTAGTGAGAATTAGAAGAAATTTTTAAAAATAAAGCAAATATTATTTTGAAGTAAGGAGGAATTTTTATGAACTTATTTATTAAATATAGAAGATTACGAGAATTTTTATCATTATTTTTTGTTTTTGTGTTGATAATTTCATTGTTGCCTATATCTGTAACGGCAAATAGCGAGCCGACAAACATTAATGATTACGATGTAAAAATTAAATGGATGCCGGAAAAGTCGGAAATATTTTTAGGTGAAGACGGAGTAATAAATTTTAGCGCAAGTCTTAATACTGAATATCAGGGAATAGAGAATGCAGATGTCAAGATTGAAATTGCACCTGAAACAGTTAATTATATTAACGACTTTAAAGATGAAAACGGTAATCTGGATATAAACAAAAAAGTTTTATCTCAAGAGGGTGTTGAAATTGGATTAAGCAGTTCAGGGGATAAATACTATTTGTATTTTAGCCTTGATACAGCCTTTAATACTGTAAGCTATTCTTTTACATATAATTTTGCTGAAGATGTAGAAAATTCATTTAATATTGAATTAACTGAGGATGATGTTTTAGTTGAAAATGCTGTTTTCAGTAATACAGAAGGAGCTTTAGAAACTGTTAAACCTGAAGGTGACTTAAACGTATCTGGGGGAATTGAAAATACAGGCGGCACAGACACAGGTAGCACAATTACAGGCGGCACAGACGAAGGCGGTACAACTGAAGGCGGCACAGGCGAAGGCAGTACAACTACAGGAGAAACAGGTGCAGGAGATATAACTACAGGCGACACAAATACTGATTTACAAAATGATAATTCAGGTTCAAATGATACATTGGCATATATTGGGTCAATGTTTGGATTTGGAGTAACTGTATATGCAGATGACGGAACAGGCACAAGCACAGGTGACGGAGCAGGCACAAACACAGGTGACGGAGCAGGCACAAGCACAGGTGACGGAGCAGGCACAAGCACAGGTGACGAAGCAGGTGCAAGCACAGGTGACGGAGCAGGCACAAGCACAGGAGAAGGAGCAGGCACAAGCACAGGTGACGGAGCAGGCGGCATAAATAATTTACCTGAAACAAATAAAACAGCTATAGTAATTGTTGAAAGCGAAACAATGTACGTTAATGCTGATGCAGGATTTTATATATCTGTAAACGGTACAGAAGAAACTATTAACTTGCCTATAGGTCAGAAGCTTAATACTTTTTCATTTGATTTAAGTACTCTTTGTCAAAATATAAGCGGAGAAAATCAGGAACTTAAATGTATACTCTCTTTACCTCCTGGCTTAACTATTCCAGAGGGAAATTATACATATAGTGGCGGAAGTATATATTTTGCTGAAAGCAGTAGCACTTCACAAGATGGAGATGGCACTGTGGATTCTACGGAAGATGGCACAGGCGATTCTGTAATACCTTCAGTATTTACTGGTACTGACGAAGGTGAAGCAGGAGATACAACAGAAGATGTTGGCGGAAGTGAATTTGTTACATTTACTAATTTACCAGATGATGCAGAAATAACATCTATAGAGAGAACAGACGGAAATATTTTCTCATTTGTTATAAAAAGAACAGTAGGTGTGGATACAGGTGACGGCACATCAACACCGCCTTCAACAGGTACAGGTGACAGTACATCAACACCGCCTTCAACAGGTGCAGGTGGCAGTACATCAACACCGCCTTCAACAGGTGCAGGTGGCAGTACATCAACAACGCCTTCAACAGGTGCAGGTGACGGTACAGCAACAACGCCTTCAACAGGTGCAGGTGACGGTACAGCAACTCCGTTATCAGTTGGAGATATTATGCCTCTTAATGGTGACGGTACAGATGATTTACTGCCGAATTACAATTCCAATATTAGTATTACTTTTAATGGCTCAATTCTGAACCATGGTGAAATATTTAATGGTGAAAGAATAACATTTGGTATAGATGGAACAGCATCTAATGGAGATGACCCAAAAAGCGGAAATGGACAGGATGTAATTATAATTACAACTATTCTTCCTGAAGAAAATTATGAAATAACATATAATTCAGAGCCATTTGAAAAAACTATATTCTGGAAAGATAATAATGATGAGGCACATATACGTCCTGATGCTGATACATATAAAAATACTTATCTTGGTAGCCCAGTTTTGAAGTTTTCTGTAGATGGAGGAGAAAAGCAAATTCTTACTTCAGAGAATATGGGAACTGTAGGCTTAAAGGAAATGCCAGATGCTAATTTCACGCAGGCTTCTTCCACAACATATAAATATTATTATGATGAGGGCGTATTGCCTGAAAAAATAGCTGTAAAAAACAGTGATGGAACTACAGGGGAAGAACACACCATTAAATGGTATATAGAGCCTGATAGTACAGTAAATGTAAATGGATATACATTTGTAGATGTAACTGAAGAAAACCATGATGAATATTCAACAGCAGAAGAATTTGGCTGGTACTATGTACTTCTTACGGACTTAACATTTGATGTAAAGCTTCGTTGGGGCAACTTAGATATAGATAAAGTTTTGGAAAAAGCCATAGTTAATGGATTTACATTTGTTGTTGAGTATGGAAGTACCGTAAGATATATAAATTTAAATGGTGAAAATTTACCAATAGATATTGATATTGTTGCAACAGATAACTCAAATGCTACAGTAACGATAAAAAATGTATGGCGATATAACTTAGATGATTCTGTTATTAAACCTTATGTTAAATGTGTTAATAATGATGATGACCCTGATGCAGACGATAAAATAACACAGTCAGAAATACCTTCTGATATATTTGATATGGAAGATGGGGACTACTTATCTGTAGCTTATGACAATAATGGTGTACCTAACTATGGAAATACTACAACGGAAGTCCATAGTGGCGGTAAAGTTACATTAACTCTTACAGGAGATATGAACTTTAATGCTAAAAAAACATGGCTTGATGCAGATTCTTCTTCACGTCCAACAGGTCAGTTCCAGCTTTGGAGATATCGTGCAGATGGTTCTACTGAGTCATATAAGACTGCTTCACCTGTTTCATCTGAAGGAAGTTATGTTGTTCAGGAGTTGGATACAACGGAAAATACTCAGATAATCAATTTTGACGGAAGCACATTCCCTAAGTACGATTCAGAAGGACACAGATATTTGTATGTTGCAAAAGAGTATTTAGACTCAAAAACATTGTCTGAAACAGCAGCAGCCACATACGAGCAGCTATTTGTTAAAGAAGGTGAAGAAGATAACATCTGGATTATAGATAATGAAACTGGTGATCGTGAAGAAGCACCACGTCCTGCAGGAAACACATATATTTATAATGATAAGGATATTTATAACCGTGTTAAAGGTAATGTTAATGTAACAGCTGTTAAGGTGTGGAATGCGGCAATTTTCCAGGCTGTGTTTGACGATATAGCTGTTAAGTTTAAACTTCAGTCTAAGACAGCAGATGAAACTGATTGGACAGATGTAGTTGACAGCGACGGAAATCCAGTTGAGGCAGTACTTTATGATTTCTATGCAGAAAACCTTACTAATACATATACTAAGTCAATGCCAAAATATGATGATGAAGGCAAAGTATTAGAATATAAATGGGTTGAGGTGGCTGTATATAAAAACATAACTGCTGATAATGAAAAAGATGTATTAAAACAAATTAAAGAGGCAGACAGCGGAAACACCACTGGCTTAGGCAGTTTGTTAAATGCTTTAACAGGAAATGGAACACCTGAGAGAATAGATATTGGAAGTGGTAACACATTTACAATAACACAAAATGACAGAAAAATATCTTACAGGTCAGAAAGCCAGTATGAACAAAGCACTCTTAAAACAACAATAACAAATATACCTTTAAGCACAGTTAATTATGAGCTTGAAAAAGAATGGAAAGGAGTAGAACCTGACGTAGTTTCATTTTCAATTTACAGAATTAAGCAGAATGAAGAATTAGATGGAAAAGACGATCCATATGTTGAGTTTACACTTGGTAAAGATGGAAAATATGTAGCGGGCAGTCTACAGGTAAATGCCCAATATACCCAGAATACTAATATAAGTGTTGAGCAAGGATTGAAAATAACTGGTCAAGATGGTACAGATACTTCTTTTAAGGTAACAGTTACAGGTCTGCCAGAATGTGATGAAGAAGGAAATAAATACGAATATATACTTTTGGAAGACGGCGGACATGTACCTATGTATGAAACAACACGTGTTGGTGAAAAAAATAAGGATTATCATACAACAGTAATTAACGGTAAAGATGGCGGCGGATATTTAATATTAATTCAGAAATATTGGATTGATGACAGCGACATTACACACCGTGAACAAATAAAGGTACAGGCATATCTTTATTATAAAGATGAAAAAACAGAAATTGAGCATAAAATTCCTGTTTCAGATGAGGTTTCATTAAATGAAGAAGTTACAAATATGCAGCTTGGTGTGTCTGTTGACAAAGATGGTGAATATTGTCAAGATAATGGTCTTAAAAAAGATGATGTTAAAGCAGCATTAGATGAAGCCATAGATACCAATAACGGTAATTTATATGTTTTGGAAACAAAGGTTGGAAGTACAGAAATTGACTATAAAGACAATAAAAAACTTGACTTTATAGATGATGATAATGAAAGTGCATCATATTATGAGTATACAGGTACATATCATCTTTATGATGTAAGTTATGGAAAGCCTTTTAATTTAAGCGGATTGCCAGTATATAACATATACAACAGAAGACTTGGAAGCATAGACTTTACCGTTACTAATAAATGGCAAAGCGGTGACACAAAGCTGAGAGGAGAGATAGCAGAGCTTCTTAAAACCATTAACAGCACTGCTACAGGTGTGGCTGGAAAAGAATTTTTATTCCCTGTTATAAAGCTTGATTTTAACAGCAGTGTTACAGTAGAGCCTGATTATGATATAACACATACTGCCATTTCAGGAACTGACATATATGGAGTAGCAGCACCTTCTGGCAGCGATGATGTTAAATTAGGTGGCTCATATGTTGATATAACAGATAATACTGATACAAAAACAGCGGCATATCAGGCTGTTGATTTCACAAGTGGTAAAGAATATTATTTCCATAATCTTCCTAAATACGATGAGCTTGGACGTCCGGTACTTTATAATGCAGAATTTGTATGGGTTACAAAAGATTCAACTGGTAATATTAAAGAAATAAGCATGAGTCTTGCTAACCTTACAGCAAGTATTGGAGCAGAAAATGCTAAAAAACTTTACAATATGCTTACAGATTACATAAGCACAGAAGGTGATATGGTATATAAACCTGATCATTTAGGTACTGATACCCAGACACTTGAAATTTTAAATAAACGAAGCACAACAAAGTCAGTGCATTGGTATAAGCAATGGAACGATAGTTACTCATATGAAAATGGTAATCGTCCAGACATATATCTTGATATTTTCCGTGCTATAAAAGACGAAAGTGGAAAATTAAAAAATGCCCAGTTATACCAAAGAGATTACAAATGGAGTATAGGTGATGCTTCAACAACATATTCTGGTGCTGGAGGCGGTATTGTAACAGATGAAAATCCTATTGATTTTACAATTACAATTGATAACCTGCCAAAATATGACGAAAACGGAAATGAATGGATATATTTTGCCTATGAAAAAACACGAATAGATATAAATGAGTTCTATTACATGCCTGTAGAATTTGCAATTAAAGACAGCAATGGCGATTATATATCTATAGGAACAAGACAAGATGCAGGAGTAAACCCTAAAGTTGAAGGCTATGTATTGGATTTGAAAAGTGGTGTAACAGGTGTTACTACTGTAGATGATTATGACCAATATGCTCTTGCAGAAGACGGTTTGTTTATAAACTCAATTTATAGACAGACACAGATAAAGGGCAAGAAGTACTGGCAAGGCTTAGAGTCAGGCTGGATTGATAAAAATAAGGATTTGCCTACAATAACATTTACTCTTGGAAGAAAATTTGGTACTAAAACAGAGGAAAATGTAGCTACTCTTACAATTACCAGTGATTTATGGTCAAAACTTAAAAAGGATGGCTATTATGCATATCAGTTTGACTATTTGGGAAAAAATTCCATAGATGTTGATGGTAGTGGAAATGTTTTTGAAGCTGATGGCAGCCTTATGATAAAGGGTGATGGTGCAGAACCAGAAAAACTTCCTCAGTTTGATGAATACGGCAATATGTATACATATTACATCAGTGCAGAAAAAATGGAATATGAAGGCGATTCATCTACTGATTTTAAAGGTGATTCAGATGTAAATGACAGTGTAACAAGTGATAAAGTATATGATGTTGAAATAGTGGAAAATACTTTTTCTGTTACTAATACATATAACAGCAAAAAGAGCAATTTAAATATAGAAAAATATTTATATTTAGAAATGAATAATAATGCTCCTATTGCTTATCCTGCTATTACATTTAATGTTACACGTACATATACGAAAAATGATGGAGTAACTTTAGAAAAAGAGGATGTAAAAAATATTGTATGGACTTCTGCTGAAGTTAAGAAGGCGTATACAGACCAAGGTAAGCCTACAGATGGCTTGGTATCAGAAACGTTTACAATAAGCAATTTGCCTGTTTATGCACCTAATGGCTCAAAGTATACATATACTGTTGAAGAAGTAAAGACAAACTTAAATGGATATGATACATGGGCTGTTGGAAAAGATATAGGTTCAGATAATTTAAATGATTATATGAATAACACATATAGCGGAACAAGCCTTTCATTTGAACTTACTGAAAGCAGTGATAATACCGTTGGAAATACTTATGCGTCATTTATAAATAAGCTTCAGGAGTCAACAATGAAAACAGTTGTTATTACTGGAAGTAAATTCTGGGATGACTGGAGTGATAGATTAGGCTTAAGACCAACTCCTGAGGAATTTGCTAATAACAGCTTATCATTATGGCGTAACGGCAGGGCACAGGGTGGTACTGGTGGCTCAGCAGCAACTGGCGACATAAAGCTTAACAGTACTATGTATACTATTAAGTGGTACACTGATAATACATATACTACAGAGGTTACAGCTGAAAATATAGAAAGCTATAAACATCAAGACACCTGGTATTACAAAATAGTAGGAAAAGTTCCAGGAGAATTAGCATACTATTCACCAACGGGAAATATATGGGACTATAAGGTTAAAGAGCTAAATCCGCCACAAGGCTATTCCACTAATGGAACATCAGTTATGGGAAAGTATGGCGATACTACACTTAACCCTATACCTGTAACTGTTGATATGATTACAAACTCCACAAAAACCGATATGACATTTAAAAAGGTATGGAATGATTCAAATGGAGATGTCATTATATATGACAGTTTTGATGGCCTTGAGGTTTCTATTAATTTTGTGCTTCAGGTTGCTGAGGTTCCTGATGACTCATCACAGCCTTTGGATTGGAAGTATGCACAAGATTATTTTAAAGATAATCTAACAGAAGACCAGTATGCAGACTTATTTGGAAGCAGCTATTCTTTCGGAAAATCAGTAACAGGCGAAATAACAGACCCTAAATGGAGCGACAGAACAAATGTATTTATGGATCTTCCAAATACATATATTAAGTCTAGTTCAAGTGACTATACATTCCTTACATATCGTGTTGTTGAAACCAATATTAATTACGGAATTGGAAGCCAGACCATAACTGTAGATGATGCCGGTATATATGATGAAAACGAAACAGGCAAGCTTGTGGAAAGTGTAGTTGTTGAAGCTGGACTTCAAAGTTCAGAAACAATAATAAAAAATACGCTTTCATCAGTAAACTTAAAAGTTAAAAAGGTTTGGAGCGGCGACAATAATAATACATACGGAACAAGACCTGAAGGAACAGCAGATGATACATGGCAGACAAAGTTTGTTGTGAGAGTTTCTTCTGATGGCGGCAATACTTGGAAAGATTTCAAATACACAGATAAAAAAACAGGAACTGAAAAAAGCCTTATAATTACACTTTCAGATTTAAATGATGTAAACAGCAAGTCAGCAGATATAAAAGGTCTTCCTTTAACAGGATATGAAGATGAAGAATTTGTTAACTATACTTATGAAATTAAAGAGCTTAGTTCAAGCTATACATCAGGAGAATCTCAAGGGTATATAATAGGCGATGGTGATGCATTTAACTCTTCATATATTGCAAGCTACCAAAAAACAGATGAACATGGCAAAAAAGTTACAACTGTAACAAATACAATGACAAGTACACCACCACCAGAAGGTGGCGGAGGTGGCGGCGGTTCAAATACTATTTATGCCGAAAAAATATGGAAGCCTGAAAATCCAACTGGAAAATCAATAAAGTTTACGTTGCAGTATTTTGGCGAAGATGGTAAATGGAGAGATTTTGTAACGCTTACTCTTAACGGAGCTGCTGACAGCAGTGAAAGAACAGCCGGAAAAGTGGTTTACAGCGAATATGAGCCTTGGAAAGCAAAATGGAGCGATTTGCCTAATAAACTTGAGGGAGCCGATAACAGCCTTGGCAGAACAATGTATAGAGTTATAGAAACAAATATTCCAAGCGGCTATATGTTTTATTCTGAAACAAGAGGGCAGGATGCAGACGGAAACTATGTATATACTTTTACAAATGTAAAAGAAACTTCTTTTGCAGTTACTAAAAAGTGGTATGGTGACAGTGCTTCAACATCACATAGTCCAATAACAGTTAATATTTACATGACTACAATTGCCGAAGATGCAGCAAATGGTACTGGCGGCAGTATAGTAACAGATAGTGATGGAAATAATCTTGTTGTTACATTAAGTGCATCAAGCTGGAGTGCAACAATAACTAAGCTTCCTTACTGTGACGGTGCTGGAAACAGATTTTATTATTATGCTGTAGAAAACCCAACTGTTGATGGATACTATGTTTATTACAACACTGTAGTGCCTGATTTACCAGAAAAAACAGGAAGTACGGAAATTGCAAATGTTAAGCAAAAATCCATTACAGGTTCAAAAGAGTGGCAGGATAACGCAAATAAATATTTAACAAGACCTGACAAAGCAGATTTTGAGCCTATACTTCAATACACAACTGCAGCATCTCCAACAGAAACAGATTGGGTAAATGTGCCAGAGTCATTGTATGAGTTTAATTGGACAGATACATCTACTGACAAATGGACATATGAATATACAAAACTGCCTGTGACTGATAAAAACGGTAATACATATAAATACCGTGCTACAGAAAAAGACCTTGATTCTTATGAACGTACAGATACTACTGATTTTAAGTTAGTCAATAAGCTTAAAGAGGATATAACTATAAGCATTAAAAAGATATGGAAAGATACTGATAAATCAAACAGAGTAGATGATTTAGGTCTTCAGCTTTATAGGCATACAGATGGAGAAGCAGCAGATAAATGGGATTTAATTGATCCATCAAAATATACCGTATCTCTTTGGGACAAAACAGACAGTGATACATGGATATGCGAATTTAGTGGCTTACCATTATATGATGACAATGAAAATCGATACACATATAAAATTATTGAGTCTAATGTCCCTGAAGGATATGATGTATCCTACAGCACAGACTCCTCAAGAAATACTTTGGTAATTAATAACGATATTACAAATTATCAAAGGGGTTCATTAACAGTTGATAAGAAAGTTACTGGCAACAAAGCAAATTATAATGACCAGTTTAAGTTTACAGTAAACTTTATACTTCCTGACAATGTTTCAGACGGTGTTTATGGCAAGGTGAAAATTAATGACACTGAAGAAACTATAACATTTACTGATAAAAAAGGAAGCGTGGAGTTTTATCTTAAAGATGGAGAAAGCATAACAATAAGTGATTTGCCATGTAATACACATTATCAGGTTATAGAGGAAGACAGTTCATATAAAGTAACTGCAACAAATGCAGAAGGAACTATACCTTATGGTGATGAGGCAAAGGCTTCATTTATAAACAGCAAAAATGAGTCTGACGGAGGTGGATATACTCCAAGACCAAAGCCTGACCCAGACCCAGAAGAGAAGCCGATACCAGATCCGGAAATAGTTCCAAAACCAACTCCAGATCCAGATATTAACCCAAATTATCCTAAAACAGAAAGTGAAACATCTTCTGAAAACAGTGAAAATAATAATAGTTACGCAGAAGAAAGTGTGGCTGAAAGTCACTATGTTTATGAGAATAATTACAGAATAGTTAAAACTGGAGATGAGTTTAATATTAACAAATATATTGGTTTAATATGCTGTGCAGGAGCAATATTGATAATTACAATTGTTTCATCAATGCTTAAAAAGCGTAAAAAAATGTAAAAATATATAAATAGGCTTTTATGATATTAAAAGCTGAAAATTAAAAAAAAGTACCTTGTTTGTTTATGGATTTTCCAGATTAACAAATAAGGTACTTTTATTTTTAATTAAAATCAGATATTCAAATTTAATAATTGTTATGATTTATATATATTTAATTATTTTTTTGTGTATTCTTGTCATAAATATTATTGAAACTATAACGCAGACGCTTTCCGCAATAGGGAAGCACCACCATACATTAGAAAGTACTCCTGTTTTTGAAAGTACAAATGCCACAGGCAAAAGCACAATAAGCTGTCTTATAAGGGATGCAAAAAGTGAGTAAAGACCTTTACCAAATGCCTGGAAAACTGCATTCATAACAATGCTGAAACCTGCAAGCACAAAGTGTGTACTTATTATTCTAAGGGCAGGAACACCTATTTCAAGCATTGAAGGTGATGCATCAAACAAAAGAAGTATTTCCTTTGGAGCAGCTTGGAATATAATAACGCCTAAAATCATTATGCAAAATGCAGCTATAATACTTGATTTTATTACATGGAGTATTCTTTCTTTTTGTCTTGCACCATAGTTAAAACTTATTATAGGCACCATACCGTTGTTAAGGCCTAAAACAGGCATTATAACAAAACTTTGAAGCTTAAAGTATACACCAAAAACGGCAGTTGCTGTAGACGAAAATGCCATTAAAATATTATTCATACCAAATGTCATTACAGAAGACACTGACTGCATTATTATTGAAGGAAGTCCAACGGAGTAAATTCTTTTTATTGTTGCAATATCAGGACGAAAGCCTTTTAAGTTAATGGTTATGTCATGATTTAATTTTATATTAAGAATAAGACCTGATATCATGGCTATTATCTGACCAATTATTGTGGCAAGAGCAGCACCTGCAACACCCATTTTAGGCATACCAAAGTATCCAAATATAAATATTGGGTCAAGTATTATATTTAATATTGCACCTATAAGCTGGGTTACCATTGAAAGAAAAGCTCTTCCTGTAGCCTGAAGTAGTCGTTCCATAAGTATCTGAAGGAAAAGACCAAATGAACCTATTATGCATATTCTTATATATGCTTCACCGCCAACTATAATTTCTTCTATATTTGTCTGGGATTTATAGTAAATACCAGAAAAAGCAAGACCTACTATTGTAAATACAATATAGCTCATTATAGCAAGAAAAAAACCATTATTTGCAGCAAGGTCAACTTGAGTTTTATTTTTTTCACCAAGGCTTTTTGACAAAAACGCATTAACACCAACGCCTGTGCCTACGCCTATGGCAATCATAAGGTTTTGCACTGGGAATGCCAGAGAAACAGCAGTAAGAGCATTTTCGCTTACTCTTGCAACAAAGAGACTATCAACTATGTTATACATAGCCTGCATAAGCATTGAAATTATAAGAGGCAGTGATGTTGTTAAAAGCAGTTTATTTATAGGCATTGTACCAAGCTTATTTTCTTTTAATTCTGTAGACATATTAAAATTACTCCTTTAATAATTTAATATTACGCTCAATAGATTATAAAGTGTATTACAATAAATGTCAAAATAAAGAGAAAAAGTATTTTAATATTTTGAAACTGTGTTCCAAATAAAGGATTAATTAAAATAAAAAAACCGCTATAAAGCGGTTTTAATTATTTTTCTATTGTTTCCAAAATACATGAAGCAAAGCTTATATATCCTTTTTCACTTAAGTGACAGCCGTCTTCCTGAAGATATGGAGAAATATCGCCTTTTGAATAAAAACTTAAGTATAAATTAAAGTCACAAAGAAGTGTATTTTCTTCTTCTGATACTTCTCTTATTATTTCTATGTATTTTGAAAGCCTTTTATTTGTTGTGTATGGCATGAAAACCGAATCATCAACAGGAGGCGGAGTAATAAGGACTATTTTTGTTTCTTTGTTTTTTGCCCTTATTGCGGCAATTATTTTTTTGATATTTTCTTTATATTCAAAAGGTGTTACATAATAATATTCTGATGGTGCACTGTCGTTACTGCCAAAAAGAATGGTTACGATATCACAGTCGTAGAAAAGCACATCTTTTTCAATTCTTGCAAGGGCGTTTCTTGTGTTATCGCCATTTACACCGCTATTTATTATGTCATAGCCTTTATTTTTTAATAGATATTCTATTGAGTCTTTTTTTAAAACACCATAGCCAAATGTAAGGCTGTCGCCAAACATAACTATTTTTTTGGACATATTAAAAACCTCCTTAGAAATTATTTAATATATCAAAATAGTTAGGGAATGAAATGTCAACACATTCACTGTTTTTAATTGTTGTTTCGCCTTCTGCCATAAGAGCAGCTATTGCCATACTCATGGCTATTCTGTGGTCGTTATGGCTTTCTACTACTGTGCCTTTAAGTTCTTTGCTGCCGTTTATAATCATGCCGTCATCGGTTTCTTCTATGTCGGCACCGAATTTTTTAAGTTCGCCAACAACAGTTTTAATTCTGTTTGACTCCTTAACTTTAAGCTCCTGAGCATCTTTAATAACTGTTTTGCCATCTGCAAAGCATGCTATAACGGCAATAACAGGTATTTCGTCAATAAGCTTAGGTATTATGTCGCCTTCAACAACTGTGCCTTTAAGTTTAGATGTTTTTACGTTTATATCGGCAACTTTTTCACCGCATACTGTTCTTTCATTTAATATAGATATATCTGCACCCATGTTTTCAAGTACGGTTATAATGCCTGTTCTTGTTGGGTTAATGCCAACATTTGTAATTGTAACATCAGAAGAAGGGCAAACGGCACCTGCTGCCATAAAGTATGCAGCTGATGAAATATCACCAGGAACAGTAATATCTTTTGCGTAGAGCTCTTTTACTGGTTTAACAGTAATTTTATTGCCATCTTTTTTAATATCTGCTCCAAGGTAGTTAAGCATTATTTCTGTATGGTCTCTTGTGGCTTCTGGCTCTATTATTGTTGTTTCTCCATCGGCATAAAGACCTGCAAGTATTATGGCACTTTTAACCTGTGCAGAAGCAACAGGAAGAGTATATTCTATAGCTTTTAAGTTTTTTCCTTCAACAGTAAGAGGTGCGTAAAGTTTTTCACCACCGCAGCCTTTTATTGATGCACCCATAAGTGAAAGAGGTGCATTTACTCTGTCCATAGGTCTTTTTTGTATAGAGCTATCACCTGTTATATGGCTTTCAAATTTTTGTGCTGAAAGTATGCCTGTCATAAGACGAAGTGTTGTGCCGCTATTTCCAACATCAAGTGTTTCTGTTGGTTTTGTAAGACCATTTAAGCCTTTGCCGTGAACAGTTACATTTGTACCGTCAATTTCTATTTCAACGCCCATTTTTTTAAAGCACGAAACAGTTGAAAGGCAGTCTTCGCCTGTTAAAAAGCCTGAAATATGGCTTGTACCTTCTGCAAGAGAAGAAAGCATTACACTTCTATGAGATATTGATTTATCTCCAGGAACAGTAAATGTTCCTTTAATATTATTTTTTGATTTTAATACTGTATCCATTAAATCACCTGTAATTTAGTCTTTTTTATGAACTTCGTAGTTCATACTTTGGAGAAGCTCAATGCTTTTTGCTCTCTGTTCTTCGCTGTCAAAAGATACATTTAATACGCCGTTTTCTCTTTCTCGGTTATTAACAATACTCATATTTTTTATGTTTATGTTGTTGCTTGAAAGAAGAACTGTAATTATGGCTATGGAGCCAGGTTTATCAAGAACATCAATTGAAATTTCATAGCGTTTTACAAAGCTGCCAGGTGTAACATTTGAAAAAGAGTCCCTGTATTTATGGGCTTCATCAAAGTAATTATAAACAGAAGAACTGTCGTTATTTAAAAGGGCAGTTTTTAAACCTGAAACAACTTCTTCAAGAGAAGAAAGTACATTAAGTATCTGTTCTTTATTTTCAAAACAAATGCTTTCCCACATATCAGCATTGGAAGATGCAATTCTTGTTATATCTTTAAATCCGCCAGCTGCCAGTTGGTGCATATATTCCTTTGGTGTATCAAGTTTTTTAACATTATTGCAAAGAGCAGAAGCTATTATTTGAGGAACATGGCTTATAGATGCTGTAATATAGTCATGCTCATAAGGCGAAACTATAACAGGTATGGCACCCATTTTAATTGTTATGTCTTTGAAAAATTCAACATACTCACCTGAAACATTTTCAGCCGGTGCAAGTATATAGTAGGCATTTTCAAAAAGATGCTCTTTTGAAGCACTGTATCTTGATTTTTCAGAGCCAGTCATAGGGTGACCGCCTATATATATGAAGTTATTTACAAATGGCTTCATGTTATCATAAAGCTTGCCTTTTGTGCTTCCCACATCTGTTATTATACAGTTTTTTTCAATAAATGGAATAAGTTTTTCACAGTATGATGTAATAAGGCTTACTGGAGTGCATATAAAAACTATGTCACAGCCAGTAAATATAGAGCAGTCATCAGTTGAATACTGGTCTATTACGCCTTCGTTATAGGCTTCCGTAAGAACATCCTCGTTTCTGTTAAGGGCGGCTATTGTTTCTACGCCTAATCTATTTTTAAGGCATTTTGCAATGGAGCCGCCTATAAGACCAAGACCGATTATGCCGGCTTTTTTAATTTCCATTGATTATAACTTCCTTCCCATAATGTCAAGAAATGGTTTAAGCTCGTTGCAAAGAGTTTTAAATGCATCCGGGTCTAATGACTGTGGGCCATCTGAAAGGGCAATAGCCGGGTTTGGATGAACTTCTATCATAAGACCGTCTGCACCTGCTGCTATAGAAGCCTTGCTTAATGGAGCAACGTAATTTCTAACGCCTGTTGCATGGCTTGGGTCAACTATTATTGGAAGGTGTGATTTTTCTTTTATAACAGGAACAGCACTTATATCAAGTGTGTTTCTTGTGCTTGTTTCATATGTTCTTATGCCTCTTTCGCACAGTATTACATTTTCGTTGCCGCCGCTCATTATATATTCGGCGGCGTTGAGCCATTCATCTATAGTTGCGCAAAGACCTCTTTTAAGCATTACAGGAATGTTTGTTTTTCCGGCTTCTTTAAGAAGCTCGAAGTTTTGCATATTTCTTGCGCCTATTTGAAGAATATCAACATAGTTTACTGCCTTTTCAATAGCCTGAGCGCTTGTAACTTCGCTTATAACTTTAAGACCAGTTGCTTCTCTTGCCTCTGCCATATATTTAAGACCTTCTTCTTCAAGACCCTGGAAAGAGTATGGGGAAGTACGAGGCTTATATGCGCCACCTCTAAGTATCTGAGCACCTGCATTTTTAGCTGCCATTGCAGTTTCCATAAGCTGCTTGTGGCTTTCAACAGCACATGGACCAGCCATAATTGCAAAATGCTCGCCGCCTATTTTAACTCCGTCACCTAAATCTATAACTGTAGGATCAGCCTTAAACTTTTTATTAGCAAGTTTATAACTTTCGCTTACCTGAACTACTTTTTCAACACCAGGGAAAACCTGAGGACTGTTTTTATCAAGATAAAGAGCCTTATTACCTACAACGCCTATTATAGTTATGTTTTCACCATAAGATATATGTGCCTTAAGTCCACATGAAAGTATGGACTGTTCTACAAAATCAATATTTTCTTTTGTGGCATTTGGTTTCATTACAATAATCATATTTACACAGCTCCTTTTAGTCGCACTTTAAAGTGCTAAAATGTTGTTAATAAGCATTGTAGCACTGCTAATTACTTATGTCAACATAAGATAAATAAAATTTCATGTATAAATCAGGTACAAGCATAATAAATATTTAATTATATAAACCCCTTATAAAAAGGAGGGATACCATGGGGATAAAGGAGGATATTTGTTTTTCAAGTGGAGGAAGTATTTATAACATATTTGAAAAAACAAGTACGAGAATATTTGAAAATGCCGAAGAAATCCGCATAAGAAGCGGTCAGATGTTAAAAATCAAAATGCATTCAGGTTATATATATTTATCTCAAAAAGGCGAAGAAACATTTAAAAATACCGCATATAAAGTAAGTGTAAAAGACATTACGGAAATGATGAATTCATTAAGCGGATATTCGCCATATTCATATAAAGAGTTTATGGCATCAGGCTTTATAACAATACGAGGCGGTCATAGGGCAGGCATAAGCGGTCAGGGTGTAATTGAAAATGGCAAAGTGACTGCCATAAAAGACATAAGCGGAATAAACATAAGAATAGCAAGAGAAAACAAAAAATGCGGTAAAGATGTAATTAAATTTATTTCAGAGGGTAATGAAATTAAAAATACAGCAATTATTTCACCGCCAGCAGTAGGTAAAACAACCCTTATAAGGGATATTACAAGACGAATAAGCGATGTGGGATTTAATGTATCTGTGGTAGATGAACGAAGCGAAATTTGTGCCTTATATAAAGGCATGCCACAGCTTGATACAGGCGAAAACACAGATGTGCTTGATTTATTTCCAAAGCATACAGGCATATTATCAGCGTTAAGAAGTCTTTCGCCTGATGTAATAGTCTGTGACGAAGTTGGAGGAGAAAAAGACATTTCGGCTATAGAAAAGGCGTGTTTTTGTGGAGTGAAAATTATATGCACTGTTCATGGATACACAGTTAAAGACTGTAAGGACAGGCTTGGTGATGTTTTTAAGGAATTTGATACATTTATAGTTATTTATAAAGATAACAAGGGTTTAAGGCATGGCGAAGTATTTGACAAAAATGACATTAAACGAGGTGAGGTGAATTTATATTGATTATAAAGATAATAGGGTCTTTATTTATTATAATTTCCTCCTCTTGTGTTGGCTTTTTTATGGCACAGAAAAATAAATACCGTATTGAGGAATTGGAAGAATTAAAAAAAGGCATTTCTTTTTATAAGGGCAGTGTAAACTCTATGGGCTATACCGTTGAAGAGGCTTTTTATCAGGCAAGCGAAAAAACAAAATACGGAGTCAGCAAAATATTTAAATTAGCTGGGGATATATGCTCACAAAAGAAAGCTTCTTCTGTTGAAGAAATATGGAAATACGCCGTCAATAGAAGTTTTGAAAACACATATTTTGATAAAACAGACATTAATACTGTTTACTCTTTTGGCTTGGCTGCTGGATTTATGGGCAGACAAGAGCAGTCAGAAAACATGGACATAATTATAAAAGAAATAGAAACAATACAAAAAGAGCTTCGGCAAAAAAGTGCATCTGAAGTACGAATGTATCCGTCTATGGGTGTATTTACAGGGCTTATATTATCAGTTGTGCTTTTTTAGGGAGGTGTGAAAAATGGATATATCCATAGTATTCAGAATAGCTGCTGCAGGCATACTTATAGCAGTGCTTAATCAGGTGCTTATAAGGGCAGGCAGAGAAGAACAGGCAATGCTTACAACACTTGCAGGGCTTGTGGTGGTGCTTTACTGGGTAATACAGTACATAAGCAATCTTTTTGAAACTGTACGAACTTTATTTAGCCTATAGGAGGTAAAGAATGTGGACATTATGCAGGTGGCAGCAATAGGCATAACGGCAGTTTTTTTATCATTGGCAGTTAAAAGGGATATGCCTGTATTTTCGTCTTTTATAGCACTATCGGCAGGGCTTGTTATATTTTTTTATACAATAGACGGTCTTGGCAGCGTAATAGAGGTTTTAAGCAAAATGGCAGAAGAAAGCGGCATAAGCAAAACATACATGACACTTGTAATGAAAATATCTGCAACGGCATATATAACACAGTTTGTATGCGACATTTGCTCTGATGCAGGAGAAAAGGCAGTTGCAAACAAAATAGACATGGCAGGCAAAATAATTGTGGCAGTTATTTCTTCGCCGGTAATACTCTCTCTTATGGAGGCGATACTAAAGTTTTTATGAAAAGGATAATAATTAAAATAATAATATTGCTTTTTATATTTATGGCTTTGCCTCAAAGAGTATATGCCCAAAGTGAAACAGGGTATTTTGAAACAGAAATAATAGATGATATGTTTTCTGAAGGAAATACAGAGGATTTTGATGTAAAAGGCACAGCAGAGGATATTGTGACAGGAGAGTTTGATTTTTCATTTAAAAGCGTTTTAAGTTATGTCCTTAACATATTTTTAAGTGAGCTTAAAGCACAGGGTGAGATACTTAAAAAGCTTATGGCAATGACTCTTTTATGTGGCTT
>CALWHO010000133.1 GCA_944380405.1 uncultured Lachnospiraceae bacterium | reverse complement strand
TCCACTGGCAATACAGGCTCTGCCACGGCGTTCAACTTCTAATCCTTCTGGTCCTTCTTCCAGATAAATTCGTTCCCAGTTTCTTATTACACTTGTGCTGCTTATATCAAATCGACGGGCAGATTCCCTGTAGCTAAGATTCTCATTATGTATAGTTTCAACAACAAGTTTCTTAAACTCAGGTGTATATTTTTTATTTGACTTTCCTTTTGACATAAAAATCACCCCACTTGTTATTTAGTATATCATACTGTCTAACAAATGGGGTGCAGTTCAATAAGGAATACGGTTTTTTCTTGTTATTATATTATACAAGTTTTACAAGATGGAATACTTTTTTTCCTTTCTGAAGCTTAGCTGTACCATCTTCAAAATCTGCTTCTGTAAGAACATAATCAAAAGCAGTTACTTTTTCTTCGTTTAATTTAAGACCATTCTGCTGTATAAGACGTCTGCCTTCTGAACGTGATGCACAAAGACCTGTCTGAGTAAGAATTGTAATAATATCAATTCCTTCGCCAAATTCAGCCTTTGTAATTTCTGTTGTAGGAATGGAGCCGCCTTGAGTGCCGCCTTCAAAAAGTGCCTTTGCTGCTGTCTGAGCCTTAATTGCTTCTTCTTCACCATGAACAAGCTTTGTAAGGTCAAAGGCAAGAATTTCTTTAGCCTTGTTAAGCTCTGCACCTTCCCATTTTTCCATCTTTTCAATTTCTTCAAGAGGAAGGAATGTAAGCATACGGATACATTTAAGAACGTCAGCATCGCCAACATTTCTCCAGTACTGATAAAATTCAAATGGAGATGTCTTATTAGGGTCAAGCCATACAGCACCATTTGCTGTTTTGCCCATTTTTTTGCCTTCTGAGTTCATAAGAAGTGTGATTGTCATTGCATAAGCGTCTTTTCCAAGTTTACGACGGATAAGTTCTCTACCTCCAAGCATATTTGACCACTGGTCATCACCACCAAACTGCATATTACAGCCGTAGTGCTGGAAAAGGTGATAGAAGTCGTATGACTGCATAATCATGTAGTTAAATTCACGGAATGAAAGACCTTTTTCCATTCTCTGTTTGTAACACTCAGCACGAAGCATATTATTAACTGAGAAACAAGCGCCAACTTCACGAAGAAGCTCAACATAGTTAAGCTTTAAAAGCCAGTCAGCATTATTAACCATAATAGCCTTGTCATCGCCAAATTCAATAAATCTTTCCATCTGTTTTTTGAAGCAGTCGCAGTTATGCTGAATAACTTCTGGAGTCATCATGCTTCTCATGTCTGTTCTGCCTGATGGGTCGCCTACATAGCCTGTACCGCCGCCAATAAGTACAACTGGTTTATTGCCTGCCATCTGAAGACGTTTCATAAGGCAAAGAGCCATAAAGTGACCTACATGAAGGCTATCGGCTGTTGGGTCAAAACCAATATAGAATGTTGCTTTACCTGTATTTATAAGTTCTTTGATTTCTTCTTCATCTGTAACCTGTGCAATAAGACCACGGGCTACAAGCTCGTCATAAATTGTCATTTAAAAATCCCTCCAAGTTTTTGTTTAAAGAAATAAAAAAGGTCTTTCAATCCATAAAGGACGAAAGACCGTGGTACCACCTTAATTTGCGTTTATTTACGCCTTTTTCTGCTGTAACGTGCAGTTAAAACGCCGCTCCTTACTTTTTTTGTTTTCTGAAGCAGGGCTCATGAGATGTAATTGGGTCTTTGCCGTACTGTTTTCCTCGCACCAAACGGAAACTCTCTGCATTTTCAACCGACAGGACTTAATAAGCTCAGTCAAAGCCTTTGTTTGTTTAAACTTAAAAGATATGCTATCACAAATAATTTTTAAAGTCAAGGCAAATAGTTTTTATATCAAAATACTATATGGTATAATTAGTAAAAAGGGGTGGTGGATTATGTCAAACTTTATTGTTGCCTTTATTGCTTCTTATGTGGCTATAACTGTATTTCTTATTTTTGGCGGATATAATATTCTGAATAACATTTTTTTACTTATTGGGTTTATATCACTTGTGCTGGCTATATTTATCACTGCTATTATAAAGCTTTATATAAAATCTGAGGAGTTAGAAAAAAGAATAGAGGAGCTTGAAAAATATAAAAAAGACTGAAATTTTAAAGTTAAGTTAAATAGTTTACTAAAAAACACTTTATGATATGTCTAATAAAAGGAGTTGGGTAATATGTCAAATTTTATTGTTGTTTTTGTAGCTTCAATAATAATTATAGGTGGTTTTTATAGCATTATCACAAACATTTTAGGATTTATCGGTGTTACGGCATTATTATTTGCCTTACTTATTACAGCTGTTGTAAAGCTCTACACAAAAACAGAGGAGCTTGAAAAACGAATTGATGAATTAGAAAAAACAAAAGAAGACTAAAAACAGGAGGGCAATATATGGATTTTTTGCTAAATGAAGTGACATTTATATTTGCCATAGTTTTGTTTTTGATACTGGGTATTTTTCTAACTACAAAACATAATGTACTTCCTAAAAATTATAAAACTATAATTATATTAGTTATGGCTGTTTTAGCCGTTTATATATTATTTTTGATATATCTTATATTTATGTTTGATTCATCACCAAAAACAGAACCAATACCAACAAATATGAAAATAGGGCTGTAAAAACAGCCCCTTTAAATCACATATAATATTTAGTTTACTTGATTTTAAAATGCGGAAGGGTTTGGGGAACGACTTGTCAGTAAGTTTGCTAAAGCAAACTCCAGCCACAAGTGGCTGTCCGCCCATTTTGGCGGTACTAAGTTTCCCAACTGGAATCCGCAGGCGGAATTTACTTCCGACGAGGAAAACAGAGAGTTTCAAAGCATTTATGCTGATGGAACTCTCTGTTTATACTTCTAAGAACTCGTCAAAGACTTGAATGAAATGAGTCTTTGACGAAATAATTTTATTTCTTTGCTTCCTTGCATATTTCAATTATTATTTCTACTGCTTTTTCCATGCTTTCCTTTGGCACAAACTCATAAAGACCATGGAAGTTATGACCTCCTGCAAATATATTAGGGCATGGAAGACCCATAAATGAAAGTCTTGCTCCGTCTGTACCGCCTCTTATAGGCTGTATAATTGGGGCAACAGATGTATTTTCAAAAGCTTTTTTGGCAATATCCATTACAAACATATTTTCTTTTATAATCTCTGCCATGTTGCTGTATTCATCATAAATTTCAAGAGAAACTATGTTTCCATATGTGGCATTTATTGTGTTTGCTGCCTTTTGCATAGTTTCTTTTCTTTTTTCAATGCCTTCCTTTGTAAAATCCCTAAGTATATATGTCAATTTACATTCTTCAACAGTGCCTGAAAAATGGTTAAGGTGATAAAAGCCTTCATAGCCCTCTGTACGAGATGGTCTTTCTTCCTGTGGCAAAAGCTGTGCAAATTTAGTACCTATAAGGCAGGCGTTTACCATAACGTCTTTTGCATATCCTGGGTGAACATTTTTGCCGTTTATTGTAATCTTTGCTCTTGCAGCATTAAAATTTTCATATTCCAATTCGCCTATTTTGCCACCGTCAAATGTATATGCAAAATCTGATCCAAATGATTTTACATCGAAAAAGTCAACGCCTTTTCCAATTTCTTCATCAGGAGTAAATGCGATTTTTATTTCGCCGTGAGGAATTTCTGGGTGATTTATGATGTATTCCATGGCAGTTATTATTTCGGCAATTCCAGCCTTATCATCAGCACCAAGAAGTGTTGTGCCATCAGTTGTTATTATTGTCTGACCTAAATAATTACTAAGCTCTTTAAATTCGGCAGGAGAGAGTATTTTACTGCCGATTTTAATATCTTTTCCGTCATAGTTTTCTATTATTTGAGGTGATACGTTTTTGCCTGAAACGTCAGGGCTTGTGTCCATATGGGCAATAAATCCAACTTTGTAATATCCATCAGCTGTGGCAGGAACAGTTGCTGTTACATAGCCGTATTTATCCTGATTTATGTTTTTGGCGCCTATTTCTTCAAGCTCTTTCATAAGCATTTTGCCAAAATCTAATTGTGTATCTGTACTTGGAAATTTCTCTGAATTTTCGTCTGACTGGGTATCAAAAGATACATATTTTAAAAATCTTTCTAAAACTGTTTTCATCAATTTCAACTCCTTATATTCCTTTAAGGTCAAAT
>CALWHO010000132.1 GCA_944380405.1 uncultured Lachnospiraceae bacterium | reverse complement strand
GAAAACGTCATTAAAAAAGAAAATGTATTTTTTGTATCTAGTGAAAGGTTTAAAGAAAATGGCGAGATTATAAAGTGGGAGATACGAGCCATAAGTGCAAAAGAGGACTCCATACTTAGGGAAAGTGCCATGAAAAGTGTTTTTGACAGCAGCGAAAAAAGGTACAAAAAATACTTTGACAGCAGAAAATACATGGCAAAGCTTTGTGCTGCCAGCACTGTTTTTCCAGACCTTAAAAATGTGCATTTACAGGAAAGCTACGGTGTAATGGATGATGATGAGCTTATACTTACTATGCTTACAAGTGGCGAGTATGAAAGATATGCAAAGGCTGTTCAGGCAGTAAACGGATATGGCGAAGGTTTTGAGGAGCTTAAAAACGAAGCAAAAAACTCATAATGGAGGGCGATTTTGAAAGTTATTATGCCTGCATTGTCCTCCGAAGATGGGGCATACTTCCAGGGGAGTACATGAAGTTATCGAAAGAAGAAAAGGCTTTTATTGCTGCTTTTTTGGAGGTTGAAAATGAAGTTTTAAAGGAGAAAAGGAGGTAGTTTATGTATGAAGTATATTTAGGTAACATATTGCTGCCTGTTGTGCCTGAGAAAATTACATACAAAATTGACAGCAGAAACAGCACCATTGACACCATAAACATGGAAGAAATAAGCAGGATTTCAGCTCCTGGGCTTATGGAGTTTAGTTTTGATGCTCTTTTACCAGGCGGCAAAGTGCCCTATGCCTCTTATTTAACAACTTACAAAGAGCCTTATGTTTACATATATGAGTTTGAAGAAATTATGAAAAGCCAAAAGCCTATACTTTTCAGGTTTATTAGAAAAGACCTGCCATATAACCGTCCAGGGTTTACAATCAAAAAGCAGGTTACATTAGAAAGTTTTACAGTTACAGAGGCGGCAGAAGACGGATTTGATGTATATGTAAGCATTAGGCTTAAAGAGTACAAAGAGGCAAAAACTACAAAGTACATGACTGAAGAAAATTTTTCTGTTATGGAAAACAAAAGAGAAGAAAAGGAAAAAAGTCTTTCTTACACAGTTAAAGAAGGGGACAGTTTATGGAAGATTTGCAGGCAGGAGCTTAATGACGGCAACAGGTGCTATGAAATTGCAGCTTTAAACGGTATTTCTAATCCAAGTTTAATTTATCCAGGGCAGGTGATTAGGTTTGAGTAGCATCAATATTGAAATCAACAATTCAGGTGTTATTTATCATCCTGTTATATGCGGAAAGGCAGAAATTGAGCTTTGCAGAAGCGGTTATCCCGGAAAGGCTACATTTAATGTATTAAAAGACGACATTATTGATTTTCAGGAAGGCAACGAAGTTTTAATAAAGGTCGGAGAAAAGGATTTTTTCAAGGGCTATGTATTTACCAAAAATCGTGACAAAGAGGGCATTATAAGTGTTTTATGTTACGACCAGTTAAGATATTTAAAGAACAGGGGTACATACACATTTGACAACAAAAAGGCTTCTGACATAGTAGGTATTATTGCTGCTGACTATGGTTTAAAATGCGGTGAAATTGAAAACAGCGGATACGTTATTCCTCTTAGAACAGAAGACGACAAAACTCTTATGGACATTATACAGAACGCCATTGACGAGACTTATTTAAACACAGGAAAGCTTTTTGTATTATACGATAATTGTGGGCAGCTTTGTCTTAAAAATGCTGAAAATTTGATTGCTGATTACATGAGCAGCCGTGAAACTGCAGAAAACTACAGTTACGAGTCTTCCATAGACAAAAACACATTTAACCAGATAAGGCTTACATTAAAAGGCAAAAAGGGTATTACTCAGGAATACTTTAAAAAGGACATGGACGGTATTTCAAAATGGGGTGTTTTACAGTACACAGGAAGCATTGAAGAAGGCGAAGACGGCAACATGAAAGCTGCTCAGTTATTAAACATATACGGCGTTAAAAGCAGGAGTTTATCTATAAAGGGTGCATTTGGCGACAGCAACATACGAGGCGGCAGTGTTATATATGTTAATTTAGGAGACATAAGCGACATTACTGTTGATGAGAAAATGACTGTGGAAAAGGTAACCCACATATTTGAAAAAGGAGTACACACAATGAATCTAAGTCTGAAAGGTGGTCTGATAAATGAATGACAGTTTATATTTATTTGATGATTACATTATAGATGAGATTTTTTATGGTGTTTTTGATTTATGGGAGGACTTTTTTAAAGAGGCTGAAAATGAATATTTTATTGATGGAAAAGGAAGCTTTGAAGAAAAGGCATATAATGAGTTTATTTCTGAAAACAAGACGGAAGAAATATATGAAAATAGTGTTTTTGGCAGGGAAGAAAATATATTTGGAAGAAATGACTATATAACAAATTTTGAAAGTACAGCAGGAAGCATATTAAATGAAAGTATTTACAATTTAAACAGCATTACAGGAGACAGTTTTGGAAATGAAGTAATTTATGAAAGCAGTGGTGTAAAAACTGAAAATATATTTGAGGATATATTTAACAGCAATTCTAAGTACAGTTTTTCAAAAGAGCTATATTCAAAATATGCTGCAGGTGACGCTTTAAGTCTTAATTATGGTGGTAACAGTAGTTTTCATGAAAGTAAAAGCGACAAGAGTACTGGAAACATTATTCTTAACATAAGCAACAGCATTTCTGTAAATGAAAATGACGATGTTGACTACATTATAGACCGTCTTACTGAAAAAATAATTTCTTATGCCAAAGAGGCTTCTGAAGGCAGTCACATTTGACGAAAGGAGGCACTAATGGAAAAACTTATTGAGGCTATAAAGGACATTGCCATTAAGGCAAACGGAAGTACAGAGCCAATGGGGTTTTTATACGGCGTTGTAATAAGTGTTTCGCCTTTAGAGATATTATGCGGGCAAAAGCTTATATTAAACGAAGAGAGGCTACTTCTTTCGGAAAATGTAAGGAGGATAAGCGTAAAATGTTCTGTTACATGGCAGACGGAAAGTAATGATGCTCACAGCCACGGCATAAGTGGTGAAAAAGAGATTATTTTAGACAAAAGTTTAAAACAAGGTGACACTGTTTTAATGATTAAAATGCAGGGTGGACAGAAATTTTATGTTTTGGAAAAGGTGGTGAATTGATATTTTACCAAGTACAACATACACACAAGAGCTTAACAGTGATGAGTGGAAAAATACAAAGACATACTACATAGATTTTGATAAAAAACGTATTATTGGCAAATGCAGTGAAAAAGAAGCCATGAAACAGGCTATATTAAAGGCATTAAGCACAGCAAGGTATGAGTATGAGATATATGACTGGAATTACGGCAGTGAGATAAGCACTTTATTAGGCAAGAGCATATCTTTTTGCGAGGAATCTTTAGAGGAGTACATAAATGATGCACTTTTACAGGACAAGAGGATTATAAGCATTACTGATTTTTCAACAGAAAGAGGACGAAATATTTTAAAAGCAAAGTTTACTGTTGAAACAATATTTGGAGAAATTCAGGAGGAAATAGAGGTGAATATTTAATGTACGAAGGGTATAGTTTTCAGCAGCTTATGCAGGAAAAGCTGAAAATGATTGACGATAGTTTTGACAAAAGGCAGGGCAGTGTTATTTATGATACTTTAGCTCCTAATGCCGTTGAAAGCGTTAATTTATACATAGCAATGAACATGCTTATGGACAGAACTTTTGCAGACACTGCCACAGGTGAAGACCTTGAAAGAAGAACGGCAGAAAGAAACATAACAAGAAATGGTGCAATTAAAGCAAGAATTAAGGGCATGTTTTATGATCCACAGGGAGAATTATTTGACATATCTTTAGGCGACAGATTTTTATGTGGAAACTGCACATATGTAGCTGTTAAAAAAGCTGGAAAAGGCGTATATGAGCTGGAATGTGAGCAGGCAGGAGAAATTGGCAACAGCACAGAAAAAAACATTATTGCAGCAGAATACATAGAAGGTTTTGGCTATGGAGTTTTTGACAGCATTTTAGTATATGGCGAAGAAGAGGAAAGCGACGAAAGTTTAAGGCAGAGATATTTTGAAAGTTTTGCAAACAAAGCATTTGGCGGC
The DNA here is from genome assembly GCA_944380405.1 of uncultured Lachnospiraceae bacterium. Lineage (GTDB taxonomy): Bacteria > Bacillota > Clostridia > Lachnospirales > Anaerotignaceae > HGM11808. The sequence continues at coordinate 868 of CALWHO010000132.1, read as the reverse complement.
AACATTGACGACTACAAAAACTACATGAAGCAGATAGATTCTGTTGGAGGAGTTAAAGTATATCCGGCATATTATGGAGGCGGCAGTGTTAGGGTTGTAATTACAAATAACGGTTATGGAGTTCCGGCAGAAGAGATTATAACTGAAGTTCAGGAAAAAATAGACCCTATTCCAAAGGGTAGTGGTTTAGGTATGGCACCTATTGGTCATAACGTAACAATTGAGTCTTGTGGTAGCGAAACAATAAACATTACTGCCAAAATTACATACAATTCAGGAAATTCCCTTGAAACCATGGAAGACTTAATAAAAGAAAAAATTGAGGAATACTTACAGTCTTTAAGAGAGGTATGGGAGGAAAACGACAACATTATTGTAAGAACAAGCTACATAGAAATGAAGCTTCTTGAGCTTGAGGGCATACTTGATGTGGAGAACACGGCTATTAACGGTGAAGAGGCTAATTTCCATTTACAGCCTGACAACATACCTATATTAGGAACGGTGGAAACAGTATGAAAAAGTATATTGAATATTTACCAGAGTTTTTGAGGGATATTGAGGAGTTTAAGGCAATAGGAAGCTGCGAAGATGTTTTTTTAGATAACATAAAAAAATACTTTCAGGACACTGAAAATTCCCAGTGGATAGGCACAAGTAATGAAAGAGGTCTTGAAAGAAGAGAAAAAATCATGGGCATAAGCGTTTTAAAAGGCACAAGCAGCGATGAAAGAAGAAAAATAATTATGTCCAAGTGGAACAATTACATTCCTTACACATATTATACTATTAGAAGCTGGCTTGAAAGTATTTGCGGAAAAGGCAATTTTGAGCTGAGGATAGATTATGAGGGGTAAAAGGTTATAAT
>CALWHO010000131.1 GCA_944380405.1 uncultured Lachnospiraceae bacterium | reverse complement strand
ATAGTAGTTACTTACATAGCTGTATTTTTTAGAGTTTGAATCTAAATCATACTTACCCATATCTACTTCTTCGGCATTAACACAGTCTGTAATTCTTCTGCTGTATGAATAAAGGTCTGTGTCCCTGTCTGTTGTCATTTTAACTGTAACAGTGCTTATTGACGGAGTTGCACCAAAGCTATTTTCAGTAGCCTTTAAAACAAGCTCTTTTGCAGGAGTAAAGCTTTCAAACCTGTAATAGCCATTACCTACTGGCTGAAGCTCATTATCCTGAGAAATTTTGCTGCTTATAGGCAAAAATGTAAGTGAATATATGTTGCCACTAAAAGCACCTGTAAAATGCACTTCAAGGGTATATGTACCCACTTTGACACAGCTTGTTATTTTCTCAACGCACTTTTTATAAACAACATTATCAGGTGCATTTTTAAGCACATTTACAGAATAAACAATATCATCAGCTGTAATTTCATTTCCGTCATGCCACTTTAGACCCTCTTTAAGCTTTACATTAAGTACAGTTCCGTCATTGGAATAATACCAGCTTTCAGCTATTGATGATACAGCCTTTCCTGTTTCATCAATATCAACAAGTGGTCTGAAAAGTATTCTAAGTATACTGTCAACAGACTCGTCTGCATTTAAAAGAGGATTAAGAGTTGAAGTTGTCCTCATGGCAAGAGTTATTTCGTCTGTACTTTTTACGTTTTCTATTGGTGTTTCATCTTTGCTGATAGCTATCTGAGCACCACTTTGGGCATCAAGACTGCTGCTACAGCCGCTTAAAACAAGCGTCAAAGACAAAACAAAAAATAATAACTTTCTCATTTTTGCTCCTTATTTATAAAGCATATTGTATATCTTTAAATATAAATTAATTTTGTCAACGTGGTTTCTTGTTTCTTCATAAGGTATTAATTCCTTTATAAGCTCATTTGAAGTACTGCCCATTTGATCAAGCCACCTTGATACATTACCACTGCCTGCATTATAGGCTGCAACGGCAGTATCCCTGTTTCCATACTGCTCTATAAGCCTGTTTAAGTACCAGCAGCCTATTTTTATATTTGTGTCCGGGTCAAAAAGCATACTGTCTTCATAGCCTTCTATACCAATCATTTCAGCTGCCCATCTGCCTGTTGAGTCTGTAATCTGCATAAGACCTTTTGCACCTTTATGTGATACGGCATCAGCATTAAAATTACTTTCTGCCTTTATTACAGAGTATACAAAATGGTCATCAAGGCAGTAAACAGCTGCATATTTTTCAACTATGTCGCTGTATTTTTTGGGAAACAGCACATTATAAAGAGAATACCTTATACAGCCTGCTGCTGCCAAAATTACAGCCGCAAATATAATAAGCAGTTTAAATTTTCTGTTTCTCATTCTATTCTCCCAAAACACTTACCAATAATTTTTCTAATTGTTGTTTTGTTTTCTCAAAATCTCCTGAATTATCTATTATTTCATCGGCAAATGATTTATATGCTTCCCAGCTTTTTTGGTTAGAAATTCTGTCTTTCGCCTGCTTTTCAGTAATTAAATCCCTTGCCATTATTCTTTTAATACGCACATTTTCATCAGCATAAACAACCCATACCATTTGGCACAGATTTATAAAATCACCCTCTATTAAAAGAGGTGCATCTATTATGGCTGCTTTTTTGTTTTCATTTCTGGCAAAGTTTATTTCTTCTTCTATTTTCTCATAAATATGCTTATGTGTACATTTATTCAAAAACTCAAGTTTTTCTTTGCCATCTGCAAAAACTATTGTGCCAAGTTTTCGGCGTATAATTTCGCCATTTTCGTCAAGTATTTCTTCTCCGAAATACTCAACAAGCTCATCATAGGCTTTTTCGCCTTTTAATATAATTTTATGGGCTATTTTATCTGCATCTATTATATATAGTCCTTTTTCAGATAAAAAAGCACTTACCATGCCTTTTCCGCTGCCAGTTCCGCCAGTTAGACCTATTACTTTCATAACTGCCTCCTTATTTTGCCTCATACCAGCTGTTTCCGCTGTGTAAATCAACTTCAAGAGGCACATTAAGCTTTACTGCCTCCTCCATGTTTGTTTTTAAAATCTGGGAAACTATATCAACTTCGTCTTTGTGTGCTTCTACAAGAAGTTCGTCGTGTACCTGCAATATAAGTCTTGATTTTAAGTTTCTTTCTTTAAGAGCATTTGAAACCTTTACCATGGCTATTTTAATAATGTCTGCTGCACTGCCCTGTATAGGCATGTTCATTGCAACTCTTTCGCCAAATGAACGCATATTAAAGTTTGACGAATTAAGCTCTGGCATAGCACGTCTGCGGTTAAATATTGTTGATACATAGCCATTTTCTTTTGCATCTGATACTGCCTTATCAAGGTATTTTTTTACATTTGGATATTTAGCAAAATAGCTTTTTATATATTCGTCAGCAGCTTTTCTTGTTATGCCTAAGTCCTGAGAAAGGCTAAATGCACTTATACCATAAACTATACCGAAGTTAATAGCCTTTGCATCACTTCTCTGTTTTTGTGTAACTTCTTCAAAAGGTATACCCAAAACACGGGAAGCTGTAAGGCGGTGTATATCCTGACCTTCTTTAAATGCATTTATAAGGTTTTCGTCATCTGCCATATGTGCCAAAACTCTAAGCTCTATCTGGCTGTAGTCGGCATCTATAAACACATAGTCTTCTTCTGGTATAAATACTTTTCTAAGCTCTCTGCCCAGTTCAAGCCTTATAGGAATATTCTGTAAATTAGGTTCTGTAGAGCTTATTCTGCCTGTGGCAGTAACTGTCTGATTAAATGTTGAGTAAATTCTGTCTGTCTTTTCATCAAGAACAGCCATAAGCCCGTCAGCGTATGTGCTTTTAAGTTTTGTAAGCTGTCTG
>CALWHO010000130.1 GCA_944380405.1 uncultured Lachnospiraceae bacterium | reverse complement strand
AAAGCTCTTTTAAATAAACCTCAGGGTATCCGCCACCTATATAAATACCTGCTGTATTTTCGGGCAGTTTATTATCTTTTAAAGGTGAGAAATATTTAATTTCAGCTCCCATTTTTTCCAGAACTTCCAAGTTTTCATTATAATAAAAACAAAACGCCTTATCCCTTGCCACTGCAATAACAGGGCTTTTATCTGTAACTTTGTTTATTGTTATTTCTTCAAAATCAATACTTTCTGTGCCTTTGGCTATTTCAATTATTCTGTCTATGTCTATATTTTTTTCTGCTTCCTCTGCCAAAAGCTGAAGTTTTTCATTTAAATTTTTAACCTCTGCTGCCGTAACAAGTCCCAAATGCCTGCTTTCAAGGGCGTATTCTTTATTTTGCGTTAGGCAGCCCAAAACCTCAACGTTACATTCTTTTTCAATGGTTTCTTTCATGGCTTTAAGCTGCATATTTGAGCATTTATTAAGTATAACGCCAACTATGTTGCTTTTTTCTCTGAAATTTTTAAAGCCATTTATTGCAGCACATAATGAAAGTGATGAGCCTTTGCCGTCAAGTACAAGTATAACGGGCGTATTTGTTACACGTGCCGTGTCATAAGCAGAAGCTTTTTCAGTAACTCCACCTAAACCGTCGTAATACCCCATAGCACCCTCTATAACTGAAATTTCCGTATTTTGGGCATTTTTCCAAAGGATATATTTTGTCAAATTTTCATCAGTAAAAAATAAATCCAAATTACTGCTTTTTGTGCCTATAATCTCTCTATGAAAAAGAGTATCTATGTAATCAGGACCACATTTAAAAGAAGAAACTATCATTTTTCTATTTACAAGTGCCTGCAATATACCGCAAACAACAGTTGTTTTGCCTTCTCCGCTTTTAGGGGCTGAAAACATAATTCTTGGTATATATTTTTTCACTGCATCACTTCCTTTGTTTTAGCCTTTATTACAAAAATAGGGTTTTGAGCCTTAAACATATTGTAACTGCCAACTTTCTCTGTACGGCTTACTGCTATCTGCGTAATTTTAATATCCATATCAAGTTCTTTAAAAACATTTATACTTTCTGCAAATGTTTCTGCCGTTACGGCACTGGAAACAATTTCTACAGATTTATTTTTTTCCAAAAGAGCACTTACTATTTCCCTAAAGTTACCCTTTGAGCCGCCTATAAATGCCTTTGTTGGAGATTTTATATTTTCAAAATTTTCAGGGGCTTTGCCCTTTACAAGTTTCAAATTATAGGCAGAAAATTTAATTTTGTTTGTTTCTATAAGGCTGCAAGCCTCTTCATTTACTTCAAATGCAAAAACTTTACTCATAGGCTGAAGTATGGCACATTCAATGCCTATAGAACCTGTTCCTGCCCCTATATCATAAAAAACGTCATTTTCCTCTATTTGAACCATTGAAACTATGGCACTTCGCACCTCAGACTTTGTCATAGGTACTTTACCCCTTACAAAAAGGCTGTCATCAATACCGCCTTTATAGTAATGAATAGAGTCAAACGCCTTACGAATGACCCAAACAACGCTTAATTTATCAAATTCTTTATTTAAAAGCTCTTTTGCAGTTCCTTTTGTTATATTCTCGTTTTCGTATGAAAGATTTTCACCCACATAAACAAAAACATCTCCAAGTCCGCTTTCGTAAAGCTCTTTTATAATGCTTTCAGGTGTAATACTGCCGCCAGTAAGAAAGAAACACTCCTCACTAAGCAGCACATTACCCAAAATATTACACTCTACTCCATGGGCAGACACAAGACGGACATTCTGCCATGGACGCATTATTTTTGCTGCCATATACTGCACGGACGTTATGCCGCAAAGTACATTTACATCAAAGCCATCTAAAAGCGGCAGAAGCTTTTTTGTACCGCTGTAAAAGCCAGTATCACCGCTCATGGCAACACATATATTTTCAGTTTCTTTTGAATTTTTAATTTCTTCCGCTATTTCCTCTGCTTTTATAATGGCTTTTCTGTTTTTTGTAAATCTATCTGAAAGGCTTTCTATAATTCTTTTTGCACCTATAATCATTTGGCTTTCTTCAAGAGCATAAATACATTCATTGGTAAGTGTTTTTTCGTTGCCCATGCCTATTCCCAAAATTGTAATTTTCATTATTTCACTCTCCCAAAATGTATTTTGTTACTTCCTCAATGGAATACCCTTTTTCCTCAAAAGGGCGTTTTATACAAATAAGTTTAATACCCATATTTTCAGCAGCTTTGCATTTTTCTTCAAAACCGCCATTTTTTCCGCCATCTTTTGTAATAAGTGTTTTTATGTTGTATTTTTTTATTACTTCCATATTTTCATCAACAGAAACTGCCCCAAAGCTTTCTATAATATGCTCTCCTGGCACTCCTGCATTAAGGCAGTCATTTACGGAAGTTTCAGAAGGCAGTACCCTTGCAAAAAGCCTTGTTTTATAGTCTTTAAGGCTTTGATATTTTTTAATTTCCTTACTGCCTGTTGCTGCAAGTACGTTGCCAGTATCTGCAACTAAGCAGGCTTCTTCTATGCTATCCACATAAATGGCGTTTGCCCTTGGGCTTTCCTGTCTTAAAAGGCGTATATAATTATTATTTGTCTTGCTACAAGCACCTTTTATATTTCGGCTTACATCAACGGCATAAGGATGTGTGGCATCTACAACAAAATCAAAATGGTTGTTTTCCAAATATTCTTTTATGTCATATTCTGTCATTCTGCCTGTTTTAACTTCAATATTATTATTTTTTATGTTAAGCACATCTTTTCCGTATTCTGTAGCAACTGAATATACCACAAAAATGCCTTTTTCAGAAATAATTTTGGCAATTTCACGTCCTTCAGTTGTTCCGCCAAATATCAAAACTTTTTTCATAATCTTTTTTCATATCCTCGTGGTGTTACCATTTTTCCTCGTATTACCTTTGTCTGGCTGTTGCCTATAAACACTGTTGAAAACATATCAAGTTTTTGGTTACGCATTTTTCTAAGAGTCATCACTTCATATTCTTCGCCATCTCTGCCTATATTTCTCACATAACCGCATACAGTTTCAGGTGACTTAAATTTAAGCATTATATCACAGGCTTTTTCAAGGTAGTCGGCTCTTTTTTTGCTGGAAGGATTATATAAAACTATTGAAAAATCAGCCTGTGATGCAAAATATAATCTTTTTTCAATTACTTCCCAGTCTGTAAGAATGTCACTTAACGAAATAACGGCAAAGTCATGAGTTAAAGGAGCACCTAAAACTGCACTGCCGCTTAAAGCTGCTGTAACACCTGAAACAACCTCTATTTCAATATCCTCATCATAATTTTCCCAAAGTTGATATATAAGACCTGCCATGCCATATACACCACTGTCGCCACTACAGCAAACAGCAACTGTTTTGCCCTTTGCAGCCTCTTCAAGAGCCATTTTGCAGCGGTCTATTTCCTTTGTCATTCCCGTTGAAATAACTTCCTTACCATTTGTAAAGTCCTTTACCAAATCAACATATACTGTATATCCGCAAATTACATGGCTTTTATTAAGGGCTTCGGCTGCTTCAAATGTCATGTTTTCTTTGCCGCCAGAGCCTATGCCCACAACATATATTTTTTTCATTTTCCTTCTCCAAAATCAAAATTTTATACTGTAATTATCCACAGCAGCAGCTATTGTAACGCCATTTAAAGAAGTCTTTTTTATAAGCAGTTTTCCGTTATTACTGCCTGATACTGCACTTCTTTCGCATACGTTATCAACGCCTACTGTGTTTTTAACAAAATCAGAATGGCTGAAATCGCCATTTGCATTTTTAAGTTCTTCTGCTGTAAATGTACTAAAACTTAAATTATATTTTTCGCATAAAGCTATAATTGCTTTTTCGTTTTTCTTAATGTCTATTGAAAATATACCCTTTACGGCATTTATATTTATGTTGTTTTCCTCAAGTGTTTTAATAAAAAGCGTTTCTACTGCCTCAAAAGAAACATTTTTACGGCAGCCAATGCCTACTGAAACAATTTCAGGCACCAAAGCAAGTGCATTTGTTTCATTAAATACAGAAACTACAATATCTGCATTTTCTTTGCTTTCTGCCAAAAGCACATTTTCTGGAAGCTCTCCCAAAATTTCAAAATTTTCTGGGTAAATATATACTTTATCTCCTGCAATAAGCTTAGAAGAAACACATTTTATTTTTTCTGGATTAGTTATTTTTAACCCCTGCTTTTTAGCCCATGTATCAACTGCCCATACGCCGTTTATATCAGTTGATGTTGTAATTATTGCCTGAGAGCCTATTATTTTGGAAATCATAAGTGCGTAGTCATTTGCACCGCCTAAATGCCCAGAAAGTATAGGAATTGCGTATTTTCCGTTATCGTCTACTACCACAACAGCCGGGTCTTCAACCTTACTTCTTATATATGGACTTATAGCTCGTACGGCTATTCCAACAGCAGAAACAAATATAATTAAATCCGCACTTTCAAAGGCTTCTTTTGTCCAAGTGGATAAAGAAACCTTATTTTCACCAAAGCCTTGTGCAAAAATGCTTTCAGGTATATTTTCTTTTAATTTAAGGGCAACCAAGCTGCCTTTTTTTGTAAAAGCAATTATTTTTGTATTCATTATTTTGTTGCCTTTCTAAACTCTGTTGTAAAAGCTGGGTCATAAAGTTTTGACCTTTCGTATTTATCACCTAAAAAATCACCTACAACAATAAGTGCAGTTTTTGTTATGTTATTTTCTTTTGCTGTTTCATAAAGTGTACCAACAGTACATTTAAAAACCTTTTCATCTGCCCATGTAGCCTTATAAACAATTGCTGCTGGTGAATTTTCTGTATAATATCCGCCTTTTAATATTTCTTCAGTAAGCTCTTTTAAAAGACCTGTACTTAAAAATATAACCATTGTACTGCCATGAGCTGAAAGAGAAGATATATTTTCTCTTTCAGGCACAGGAGTTCTTCCTGCCATTCTTGTTATAATAACAGTTTGGGACACATCAGGAAGTGTATATTCTGCCTTAAGAGCAGCAGCTGCACCGCAAAATGAGGAAACACCTGGCGTATAGTCATACTCAATATTAAGGCTGTCAAGTATATCCATCTGCTCTCTTATAGCACCATAAAGACAAGGGTCACCAGTATGAAGTCTTACTGTATCAAAGCCCTTATTTTCTGCCTCTTTCATAACATCAATTACTTCTTCCAGTGTCATTTTTGCACTGTCAAAAATTTTACAGTTTTCACCTGCATAGCCTAAAAGCTCTTTATTTACAAGGCTTCCAGCATATATAATTACATCTGCTTTTTCAAGTAGTTTTGCACCTCTTATTGTTATAAGGTCGGCTGCTCCACTTCCAGCACCCACAAAATGTATCATATTATTCCTCCATGCTCCATTTATCAATTATTTCTTTTCCATTTTTGGAAATTCCTATAAGTCCGTGTATATTGCTGAAAAAAACTATTCCGCATTTTACCCCTGCTCGTTTTACTGCGTAGTTTTCAGCTGAATTAATTATGTTTTTAGTTACTTCTTCATATATATCCGTATTTTTAAGTATATCTATTGCAGCGTCTGTTGTGGCGCTTTCCATTAATTTTTTAATTATGTCAATATCTGCACCTGCAAGAGCAGCATATGCAGTAAATATTTCTTTTCTGCAATCGGCATATTTTGAATGGGTATTCATAACACCGCCTGCAACCTTAATGCCCTTTCCTATGTGCATAACAAGAAGCACATTTTCAAAACCATACTGATATGAAAAATCAAGGGCTTCACCTACGAAATTAGAAATCTTAACTGTATTTTTATATTTTAAATAATTACTATTTTCTATAAAGCTTTCGCCGTAGTTTCCAGGAGTAAGTATTATATCCTTCACACCATTTGAAGAGTGCATTTTCATTTCAACTTCTATTGTATCAATAAGTGCCTGTATGCTTTGAGGCTCTACAATGCCCGTTGTTCCTATTATTGAAATACCGCCTACAATGCCCAAATTAGGGTTAAATGTCCTTTTGGCTATGTCTTCACCCTCTGGAGCCTCTATAATGACTTTAAAACCGCCTTTATAGCCGTATTCAATGGCAACACTTTCAAGTTCTTCTCTTATCATCTGCCTTGGCACATTATTTATTGCAGCATTTCCCTTTGGCTGATTTAAGCCGTCTTTTGTAACTCGCCCAATACCCTTTCCACCGTCAATAAACACGCCTTTTTCTTCCGTAAGTGTTACAACTGAATATATATCCATACCGTCTGTGGCGTCTATATCGTCACCGCCGTCTTTTTTAACAGAGCATTTTGCACTATTTTCAAAAATTTCGGCATTATTAACCTCCGTAGTTACGGCTATTTTTTTAGGAGTAATAATTGTTTCTTCATATATAAGCTCTTTTGTAAGTGCCATTTTTGCAGCTGCCTTTGAGGCAATAGCAGCGCAGCTACCTGTTGTATAGCCACATCTTAACTTTTTACTGCCCTTTACAATATAGTGTTCCAAAGCCATTTACTTAAATCTCCCAAAAAAATTATTTCCTTGTAATAACCAGTGACAAATATTCTTTATTTTCTGCCAGTTCTTCAATGGTGTTTTCTTTTATTGCAGCTTCTGGAAAACCGCATTTTAATGCCAAAAGTGCATTTTTTTCAAGGCAGTTTTCTTCAAGAAGCTTTATAACTCTTTTTTCCCTGTGGTACACCTTCATAAAAGCAAAAGAGTCGCCTTTTGAAAGTATTTCCTGTATCTTATCATCATCAGCATTCATAGGCACAATAGAAAGTATCTCGTCTTTTTCCACAAGAGGCACATTAGCAAGTGCAGCAGCAGCACAAAAACTTGTTACACCAGGTATTGTTTCCATATCAACTCTGCCACGAACAGCCTTTGCAATATATCCATATGTTGAGTATACGCTTGGGTCACCAAGAGTTATAAAGCCGACATTTTTGCCATTTTTTACGTTTTCCTCTATAATCTTCGCTGCCTTTTTGCCTGCTCTAATAAAAACCTCTTCATCCTCAACCATAGGAAAATCTATATAAATTATCTCCAAATCACTTTTAAGGTATTTATTGGCAATTTTCTTTGCCACACCCTCTTTATTTTTCTGTGTTTCAGGTATAAGAAGGACATCAAGTATTTTAAGCGTTTCAACAGCCTTAATTGTAAGAAGTTTTTCATCACCAGGTCCAACGCCTATGCCGTAAAATTTCATATGTCAAATTCCTTTCAGCAAAAATTAATTACAAAAAAACAGCACCACAAAAAAAGGCGGTGCTGTCCCACGAAAAAATCATATTTAGCATTTGCCTTTCTTTGCCCACCGCAAAGTTTTTTATGCAATATCAAAAGGCAGGTCTCCTGGCTTAGGCTCAACGCTGCACTAATTTCTTCCCAGAAACAAAATCCAGTGAAAACATTCTTTAGTGCTGCTCCTCAATACAGTAGCGGGGGCTGCTGCAGATTTTAACTGCATTCCCTTTTAAATATTTTATTACAAATATCACCTTTTGACTCATATCAATATAAACTTACATCACAGTATACCATAACATAAATAATACTTCTACAGTATAAATAAAAAAACAGAGGATATTAATAATCCCCTGTTTTCATCTCGGTTTTATAACTGCTCTCCGTCCATATTGTTTAAGGCATCAGAAGCAGCATTTTGTTCAGCTTCTTTTTTACTTCTGCCGCTTCCCTTACCAAGAATTTCTCCGCAGTGTACAACCTCTGCTTCAAAAACTTTGTTGTGGGCTGGACCATCTTCTTTTATGATTTCGTAAACTATAGGCTCTTTGCTTGTTTTTTGTATTATCTCCTGAAGACGTGTTTTGCAGTCCATAAAGCGATAATCCTGCTTTAATTCCTCAACAACATCTTCCATAAGACCAAGAACGTATTTTTCAGCTGCATCCATACCTCCATCAAGAAGTATGGCACCAATTACAGATTCAAAAGCGTCTGCCAGTACAGATTCTCTTTCTCTGCCGCCTGTTATTTCTTCGCCCTTACCTAAAAGTATATATTTGCCAAGGCTTATCTCTGCAGCTTTTTTTGCCAAAGAGCCTTCGCACACAATACCTGCCCTAAGCTTTGAAAGCTCGCCTTCAGGCAGTTTAGGAAACTTATTATATATATACTTGCTTATTATAAGGTCAAGAGCTGCATCGCCTAAAAATTCAAGTCTTTCGTTATACTCATTTTTGCCAAGTCTATGCTCATTAGCAAATGAGCTATGAGTAAGAGCTAATTTAAGCAAAGAACTGTCTTTAAACTTATATCCAATTATAATTTCAAATTCATTTAAATTTTCAACATTCATTTTAATTATTCAACCACGTTTTTGATGTAGTCAATGGCATCGCCAACTGTTTTAATTTTTTCTACATCTTCGTTTTCAAATTCGATATTGAATTCTTCCTCAAATGCAGAAATAATCTGGAATAAGTCAAGAGAGTCTGCGCCTAAATCTGTAAAAGAAGTTTCTTCAGTAATATCTGTTTCAGAAATCCCCAACTGCTCCGCTATTATTGAAATTACCTGTGCTTTATCCATAAAAATACCTCCACAATAATTTATTAGAAATTTAATAGATTTTAGCTATTACATTATAGCTTTTCTTCTATTTTTAATACAATATCATTTTCAACGAAAATTGTACATTGTTTTATAGCGTTTTTTATTCCTTTTGCCTTAGAAGAACCGTGAGCCTTTACAACAAGGGCTTTAAGACCAAGGAAAGGCGCTCCTCCCACTTCTTCTGAGTCAAAACGTGTTTTTATATTTTTAAAAGGTTTTGAAAGTGCCAATGCTGCAAATTTATAAATTCCTGCTGTTATTTCGTTTTTAATTATTTTTAATATAGCCTTGCTTAAGCCTTCTGCAAACTTAAGTATTACATTACCAACAAAGCCATCACATACAACTACATCAGCAGCACCAAGAGGTATTTCTCTTGCTTCTACGTTGCCGACAAAGTTAATGTTCGCTTCTTTAAGAAGTTCATGAGCTTCTTTTGAAAGTGCGTTACCTTTTTCCTCTTCCACGCCTATATTAACAAGTCCAACCTTTGGATTTTTTATACCCATTACGTTTTCAACATATACAGATGCCATTTTTGCAAACTGCACAATATAGCTTGGCTTACAGTCCACGTTAGCACCACTGTCAAGAAGGAATACAAAGCCTTTAAGGGTTGGAAGGCATGTGCCAAGAGCTGGGCGTTCTATGCCTTTTATTCTGCCTATAATAACAGTTGCTCCTGTTAAAAGAGCTCCTGTGCTTCCTGCTGAAATAAAAGCACTTGCTTCGCCTTTTTTAACAAGGTTAAGACCAACAACCATTGAAGAATCTTTTTTGTT
>CALWHO010000129.1 GCA_944380405.1 uncultured Lachnospiraceae bacterium | reverse complement strand
AACATTATCGGCAGCCTTAAGAGCCTCTTCACTGCTTATATCTATTTCATGCTGACCAACTGCCTGTTCATGGTGGCTTGAAAGTATTTCAAAGCCTAAATCCTCAAGTGTAAGGCAAATTTCACGTCTTGTATTTTCGCCCATATCAACAGGGCCTATATCAAAATAGCTGCCTTTATCGCTTGGTATTGTTGTTGGTTCACCGCTGTCTGTTGTCTGGAAAAGGAAAAATTCGCACTCTGGAGCAAAATTACATTCAAAGCCCATAGCCTTTGCCTTATTTATAGCTTTTTTAAGTACATATCTTGGAGAGCCTTCAAAAAGTGTACCATCTGCTCTGCAAATATCGCATATAAATCTGCATACCCTGCCATGCTGAGGACGCCAAGGCAGTATTACAAATGTGTCAAGATCTGGCTTAAGATACATGTCTGACTCTTCTATTCTTACAAAACCCTCTATTGATGAGCCGTCAAAAAGGCATTCTCCATCAAGAGCTTTCATAAGCTGGCTTACTGTTACAGAAACATTTTTAAATGTACCCATAATATCTGTAAACTGGAGTCTTATAAATTTCACATCATATTCTTCCACAAGATTTAAAATATCTTCCTTTGTATAGCCCATAATATGTCCTCCTTGGAAACATTTTTTATTTTTATTTTAAATTATAATTACAATACTTTCAAATATATAAAAAACGAGGGTATCCTTTTTTTAGAAACACCCTCGTATCTTTTAAAAATTATAATATTAACTTAATTGATTGTCAATAATTCATCAATCTTTATTTTTCAATCTTTTTCTTATAAATGGTATTTTCTTTGAAAAACTTCTAAATCTAAGTTTTTCAACAAGTACATAAAGAGTTGGTATAAATATAAGTGTTACAAGTGTAGAAAGAGAAAGACCAAATATAATAACTATTGCCATGCCTTGCTGCATTTCCATACCTTCTTTGTTTGAAAGCCAAAGAGGAACCATACCTAAAACAGTTGTAAGAGTTGTCATAAGTATAGGTCTTAAACGGTCAGGACCTGCTGCTTCTATGGCATCATAGAAATTCATGCCTTTATTTGAAACATTCTGGTTTGCTGCATCTACAAGAACTATGGCGTTATTAACAACCATACCAGCAAGCATTATAAAGCCCATAAATGCTGTTACTGTAATTGAGTTTCCTGTTACAAAAAGTCCAAGTATACCGCCTGTAAAAGCTATAGGCAGTGAGAACATAATTATAAGAGGATATATAAATGACTCAAACTGTGCAGCCATAATCATATAAACAAGAAGTATAGCTACTATAAGTACAAGGAAAAGGTCTGTAAATGACTCTGTCATAGTTTCCATTGTACCTGTATATTCGTATGTACAGCCTTCTGGAACATTATAGTTTTTAAGTATATTTTCAATATCTTTCTGAACAACACTTAATTCCTTGCCATATACTTCAGCAGAAATATCTATATATTTATGGTGGTCAACTCTTGAAATAGAAACAGAGCTTTCACCCATTACAATATCTGCAACTTCACTAAGAGGAACGGCAGTACCTGTCACTGGTGATGTTATTGTTATGCTGGAAAGGTCCTGCATATATTCTATCTTGTCATCACTTTGTTTAATTCTTACATCAATTTCAGTATCACCTGTTTTAAACTCTGTGGCAACAGTACCGTTAATAGCTGTTGAAACAGCATTTGCAATCTGTCCTGCTGTTATGCCATAAGCAGAAGCTCTTGAACGGTCAATTATAATATCTGCTTCAGGTATAGGGTCACCTGCTGAATTTGTAACATCTCTTACACCATCTACGCCGGAAAGAAGTTCTTCTATGTCATATCCAAAACTTCTTAAAGTATCGCTGTCATCACCTTTAAGTCTTACTGTTATTGCACTTGAACCCATGGAACCCATAGCAGATGAACTGGCAGATGCTGTTATTTCACAGCCTGGTATTGATTTAAGCATATCTTCTATTTCCATAGCAAGCTCTTTACTTGTTTTATCTCTTTCATTTTTATCAACAAAGTTCATTGTGATACTTGCAGAGTTTGTGCCGCTTGATGTCATTGAAATACCGCCGCCACCAACTGTTGCATAATAAGACTCAATTTCTTCAATGTCTGAAATTCTGCTTATTACTTCGTCAACTACTTTTTCTGTTTCTTCTATAACAGTTCCGTCTGGAAGCTCAATTGAAACAGAAGCACTGCCTTCGTCCATTTCCGGCATAAGGTCAAAGCCTACTATTGGAAGTGTTGCACATGTTGCAATGAAAAATGCACATGTAAAAGCAACAACTTTCTTTTTGTTTCTAAGGCAGAAATGAAGCACTGATCTATACTTGCTGTCAAGCTTTGTCATAACCTTGCCCCATCTTGAAAGAACTTTATCCAAAATACCCTTTGGCTCTTCTTTATCTGCATGTTCTGCCCTTATAGTTGAAGGGTCAATAAGTTTTGAGCATGCCATAGGCACAAATGTAAGTGAAACAACAAGTGAGCATGCAAGAGAGAAACAAATTGTAAGGCTCAAGTCTCTGAAAAGGTCACCCATTGTACCCTGAACAAATGTAAGAGGTATAAAGACACCCATTGTTGTAAGTGTTGAAGCAGCAACAGCCATTGCTACTTCACTTGCACCTTCGGCAGAAGCCTCTTTAGGTTCCATGCCTCTTTTCATTTTTGAATATATGTTTTCAAGTACAACTATGGAGTTATCAACAAGCATACCAATACCAATTGTAAGACCGCCCATTGATATAATATTAAGTGTCATGTTCTGGCTCCACATAAGAGCAAATGTAGCAACAATAGATGTAGGTATAGAAACACCTATTATAAATGACATTTTACCAGAACGAAGGAAAACAAATATAACTACTACAGCTAAGAACGCTGCCATGAAAGCAGTTTCTATCATGTTATCAATAGACATTGTAATATAGTCTGCTGTATCAGAAAGCATTGATACTTCTATCTGGCTATATGTCTTTTGAACATCTTCAATAGTCTTTGCTACAGATTCTGAAACATCAACTGTATTGGCATTTGACTGTTTCTGTATATAAAGTATAATACTTGGCTGACCATCTACAAGGGCATAAGATGTCATATCTTTTTGTGTAAGCTCAACAGTTGCTATATCGCTTACATGTATAACTGCACCTGTAGGTGTTGAAATAGGAAGCTCTGCTATTTCTTCAACAGATGTAAACTCGCCTTCTGCTCTTACTGAAAGGCTTCTTGTACCCTGTTTAAGGCTGCCAGTTGGGTAGTTAAGGTTTTCTGATGCAAGAGCAGATGAAAGTGAGCTTTCTGTAACACCGTAGCCTGCCATTTTTTCCGGGTCTACAGTTATCTGTATTTCGCCTTCTGTACCACCTATAATTGATACAGATGCAACACCTTCAACCTTTTCAAAGCTGCTTGCTATATTTTCATCAACAAGGGCATAAAGGCTGTTTAAGTCAAGGCTTTCGCTTTTAATACCAACGGCAATACCTGTCATAGAGTTAACGTCAAGCTTTAATACCATTGGTTCTGAACAGTCTTCTGGCAGTCTGCCTTTAACCATATCTACTTTTTCTCGCATGTCTATGGCTGCCATGTCAATATCTGTTCCGTCCTGAAACTGAACTATAACCATTGATGAATTAGCAGAAGAAACAGACTGTATTGTATCTACATTTGAAACAGTACCCAGCGACTCTTCCAAAGGCTTAGTTACAAGTGTTTCTATTTCTTCAGGACCTGCTCCGACATAAGTTGTGCTTACTATAGCAACAGGTATATCCATATTAGGCATAAGGTCCAGCTTAAGTGAAAAGAAAGAAACTATACCTGTAAGTATAACAATAAGCATTACCATTATTGTTGTAACAGGTCTTTTAATTGAAGCTCTTGAAAACATTTATTATTCCTCCTTTTCTGAGGAAGCTGATGTTTCCTGAGAATTTTCAGTTTCTGTTTTTGCAGCTGCTGTGTCATCAATTACATTAAGAATATCGCCTTCTGAAAGATATGTCTGTCCTTTAACTACAACCATATCGCCTTCATTAATTCCGCTTAATATCTGTATACTTGTACCGTCATCAATACCTGTTTCTACTATCTTTTTAACAGCTGTGCCGTTATCATCTACAAATACATATGTTTCGCCTTCTTTGCTTATAACGGCATCTCTGTCTATAACTATTTCTGTATCGCCTTTTTCGTTTACAAATGTTACTTCTGCAAACATACCAGGTTTAAAAAGACCATCTTTATTTTCTATTTCAATTTCAACTGCGTATGTACCTGAAGTATTAGCAGCAGGGTTTACAGTTTTTACTGTACCTTCAATTATGTCTGCTGCTTCTGTTCTTACAGATACCTTATCTCCAGCCTTTACGCTGTTTATAATACGCTGTGATACATCAACATCTATTTTTACCTTTGAAGTATCTGTAATTGTAAAAGGAACAGAAGCTGAAGAAAGAAGCTCTCCTTCTCTTACATTACAAGCTGTTACAACGCCTGAAATAGGTGATGTAACAGAAGAGTCTCTTATACTTTTTTCAACTGTCTGAAGCTGTGCTGTAAGGCTTTCTTTTGAGGCTACTGCAGAATTAAGAGCAGCCTGTGCTTTTTCTTTATTTTCTGCAAGAAGCTCTCCTGTTGTCATTTCATAGCTTGTTTTGGCACTTTCATAATTATTTTTAGCCTGTGTATATGCAAGCTCTGTTGAGTCCATATCGGCTTTAGATATTATTCCGTTTTCGTATAAAACTTTATTATTTTCGTATGTAGTTTTTGCATTTTCGTATGATTGCTCTGCCAAATCCATATTAAGCTTTAAATTTTCAACATTCATCTGATAGCTTGCACCGTCAACAGTATCAACTGAAAGCTGTGCAGAAGCTATATTTGCATCAGCTGCTGATATTGAAGCTGCAATCTGATTTCTGTTAAGCACAAGGCTTTCTGTATCCATTTTAAAAAGTACATCGCCTGCATTAACGCTGTCGCCTATATCAAAATTAACTGCTGCAACCTTACCCTGAACAGTTGAATAAACATCTCTTTCTTCAACAGGAGCTATTTTACCTGAATATACATACTCTGTTTCAATATCGCCTTTTTCAGCTTTTACAGTTGAAACTGAAATACCGCCTTCTGTTTCCTCAACCTCCTCTGTTTTTGGTGCACAGCCTGAAAAAGCAATGCTTAAGCAAACTGCTGATGCCAAAAATACTTTACCTAACTTCATTTATATATCTCCTCCTTATAAGCCTCAAAAAAATTATATGTATCATCTATTAATTTATTAAGGCTTTGCTTCTTAGATTTATCTAAATCATTATAAAAATTTAAAAACTTGGCTTTAAATGCTTTTTCAGCAATATCTAGTTTTTCTTCGCCTAATTTTGTAAGGCTTACATAAACAAGTCTTTTATCCTCGTTTTTTTCTGGCTCTATTCGCTTTATAAGTCCTTCTTTTTCAAGCTTTGTAAGCGTAATTGAAATACTGCTTTTGCTTGTATCTGTGGCTTTAACTATTGTTGATATTGTTGTTTTACCAAGAGTTTTTATAATGTATAGAAGATTAAACTGCACTCTTGTAAGACCTACGCACCCCTCCTCTTTTTCAGTTTCTTTTTTCTCTACCATATAGGTAGCAATTTTAATTATACTTGAATGAATACTTAAAAGCTTATTCATAAGCAATTCATCATTCATACAATTCCTCCCAAAACAAGTTTTACTATAAAACAAAATTAATTTTATTATAAAACTAAATCACTGTCAATAAATACGGTGTCAAATTAATAATTACTCAAAAAAATATAAATTTTTTTTATTTTTTTCAAAAAACAAAATAGGCATAAAATATATTTTGTTATAAATATATTTTATGCCTGTTAATTAGTATTCAACATTCTTTAAAGTAAGACCACAGGCAGGCAGCGTAACTCCTGCATTTTCCCTTGTTTTGCTTTCAAAAATTCCGCATATATCTTCTGCTTTAATTTTGCCTTCGCCGCAGTTTATAATAGTGCCTGCCATAATTCTTACCATATTATACAAAAAGCCATTACCTGTAAATACAAGTTTTATTTCACTGCCATTTTGCTCTATATCTATTGAGTATACATTTCGTACAGTTGACTTTTTATATCTCTTGTTGCTGCAAAAAGCCTTAAAGTCATGTTCGCCTTTTAATTCTTCTGCTGCCTTACGCATATTTTCAATATCAAGTTTTGATGTACATTTAAACATAAATCTTTGTCTGAATACATCTGAAACTGAGCTATTCCAGATTACATATTCATATGTCTTTCTTTTGGCATTAAGACGGCTGTGAAACCTCATATCAACCTCTTCAACACTTAAAACTGCTATATCATTAGGAAGATATGTATTAATATATTCCTTTATTTCTTCTTCTGTAAGGCTTGTTTCGCCTTTAAAGTTTGCCACCTGTCCAGATGCATGAGTTCCTGCATCTGTTCTGCCTGAACCCATGACCTCTGTTTCTTTGCCAAGCATTTTGGAAATTATATTTTCAAAAATCCCCTGTATAGTATTTCTTGTGTTGCCCTGTTTTTGCCAGCCATTATAATTAGTTCCGTCATAAGATATTATAAGCTTATAATTTTTCATAAATCTCCTTATATTTAAAATGTCGGCATAAGCCGACATTTTAGTTTTTTATAATTTTTCTTTAATTATACCTTTCTGGAAAGCTTCCAAAAGACGTGTAAGGTCGTTAATGCTCTGCATAAGGGTAATACCAACATCTGTATTCATAACCCTAAGTCTTTCCTGAGAATACTGAAGAGCAACTGTTGAAGAAAGAATATCCTTTTCTTCTTTTATTGCTTTTTCTGTGCTTTCAAAAGGCTCATGGCTTACAAGCACAAGACCATGTGAGTTATAAATAAGCGTATAGCCTGCTATACCTGTTTCTTTCTGATATGCCTTTGCAAAACCACCGTCAATAACGAAAAGTCTGCCGCCTGCCTTTATTGGGCTTTCGCCTTTTTTAACCTTTACAGGCACATGACCATTTATAATATGACTTCTGTCTGGGTTCATACCAAAGTCTTCAAGTATCATTCTGCATACATCTTCGTCTTCTCTATACTGATAATATGGGTCTCTTTCTTCCTTATGAGTTTCCTTATCATCAATAAAGTATCTTTCAAATGTTGTCATTTTCTTTTTACCAAAAAGTGGTGAATCTTCGCCGCACCATAAATACCAAATTAAATCCATACATTCTCTTTTATGCTCTGTATGCGGCTGATTAAAATATCCTTCTCTGACAGCACGGTCTACAGCATCAAAATAAGCCATACCTTTAAGCTTTTCGCCTCTTATTTCAACTTCCCTAAGAGTACCGTCACTATTCATAGGCACACAGCCATGGTAGAGAAGGTTTGAGTTAAACTTTTTATAAAGGCTGCCATTTTTATAAAGAGCTCTTGTATGCTGCTGAAGTTTTTCACTGTTTACAAATGAAAATTTAAGTTTATCCATTACCTCTTCTTCTTCAGGTGAGAAGGCATATGGATTTTTAGGGTCAAGAGTTGGGAAGTATGTATCATTCATGGCATATTCAACACCTTCAACAACTACAGTACCTTTTTCAACATCTATATTGCCTAAAAGCTGCCTTTTTTCCATTTTAAACTGCGGATTTCTCTGTATTATCTGACCTTCTGCCTTAAACTGCATAATTGATATTGCCTTATGCATTTTTGCTATAATACGGGCATCTTTATCAGACACAGTTTCTCCTGGTGAAACCTTTGGCATAAACTTTTCACATGGGTCATCTTTATAGGCATCAACAGCAAATGAAAGAAGTGGTATAAGATTTATACCGTAATCCTCATCTATTGTGTCAAGGTTTGCATATCTTGCCTGTATACGAAGTACATTACATATAAGTGCCTGACAGCCTGCAGCAGCACCCATCCAAGAAATATCGTGATTACCCCACTGTATATCAACAGAATGGTATTTTTCTATAAAGTCCATAATTTTTGCAGCTCTTGGACCTCTATCATAAATATCGCCTATAATATGAAGCTGGTCTATAGCAAGACGCTGTATAAGGTTTGAAATTGAAATAATAAAACGGTCTGCCTGATAAAGACGGATTATAGTTTCAACTATTTCGCTGTAATACATGTGCTTGTCGCTGCCTTCACCGTCTTCATGTATAAGTTCTTCCATAATATAAGCAAATTCTTTTGGAAGAGCTTTTCGCACCTTAGAACGTGTGTATTTTGAACTCATAACCTTACATATTTTAACAAGGCGATGGAGAGTAATTCTGTACCAGTCGTCCATATCTGGCTCTGTTTTTGCTATTTCCTCAAGCTTACGTTCTGGATAGTATATTAAAGTAGCAAGTGTTTTTTTCTCGCTTTCTCTAAGGCTGCTGCCAAAAATAGCCGTAATCTGGTTTTTTATAACTCCAGAAGCATTTTTAATAACATGATTAAATGCTTCGTATTCACCATGTATATCACTCATAAAGTGTTCTGTTCCTTTAGGCAGGTTTAATATAGCCTGAAGGTTAATTATTTCAGAGCTTGCACTGTTTATGTTTGGATAGCTTTTTGTTAAAAGATTGAGATATTTTAATTCCTGAGCAGTGAAACCGCTTAATTCAGGTGACATATAATCACTCCTTTTTAAAACCAAAGACACATAAAAAATGTATAATAAAAAATTTTCTCTGGCATAATATAAATTTTATAAATATAACTATCTTTCATTATATCAAAAATTAAATACATTTAACAGATGTTATTATAATCCCTTATGATAATACAAACCGTTGTTTTTTTACTAATACAATAACAAAAGAAAATATATTTTAATTTTATAGTAATAATTTTAACATAAAAAAACTTATTTTTCAGTAAAAAAATAACCATGGCTTTTTATTGAAAATATACAATAAACCATGGTTATTTCAGCCTTATTTAATTATAAAAACTTATAAAAATACATTTTTTATTCTTTGTTTCCAAAAAACTCTTTGTAATCACAAAAACCATTTTTGCTGCATTTTTTATTTATATATAAAAGTGTTGCTGCAGTTATAAATATCATTTCGCATACTGTTACTGCAAGACGTGTTATAACCTCTATTGCCGGGTTAAATGTAACAGATGTAAATATATACTGAACAATAGTACTTAATGAATAGTCCATAAAATATATACACATAACAGCCAAAAATGTCTTTGCAAATGTACCTTTTGTTATTTCAACGCTATACATAAGAGAAGATATAATACCTTTGTTGTCAAGTATTATTGCATAAGCATAGAAATAAAAATACACTGTAAGTGTAACCCAAATGGCAAAGTATACTAATACTCCTATCATAACAAGGCTTGGAGAAAATGAAGCTGTAAGTATAAATAAGCTCATTGAAAGAGCATATGTTATGCCTTCTTTTATTATTGCTGAAAATATAAGTATATGGCCTTTTGAAATTGAAGCTAAAACAGCTTCTTTAGCTGTAAAAGGTTCGTTATCAACACGGCTTTGAGTAAATCTTGCTCCTGCCATTGTTATAAGTGGCAGACAAACTGTCTGAACAAGCATATATACAAAATAAAATATCATGGCACTATTAAAAAGCTGCTCTGTTATTTCACCTTCTCCACTTATAGCAGAAAGAAGTATTGTAAACATGCCGTCAGCACCCATACCCATATTTGATATTAATGTAAATAATATGCTTAAAGGCAGTCCTAAAAGAAGAACTATGTCTATATAGCCCCTGAAATTTTCTCTGAAAGTCATAAAAGCTAATGTAATTATTTCAAATATACTCATTTCTCTTTTTTTAACATCATAAACCATGGTCTGCCCTCCCAGTTTAAATAGATATTGTAATTATACTATTGTTGAAATAAAAATAAAAGTAAAATTATGGTATTGTCATTCATATATTAAATAAAAAAGGATTTATAAATAATATGATTATTCACACCGTTAAAAAAGGCGATACTATTTACTCCATATCAAAGCAGTATGGTCTTTCACCTGCATATATTGAAAGTATTAACAATATGCCTAACCCAGATAACCTTATTGTAGGTCAGTCTGTTCTGCTGCTTTTTCCTGATGTAATACATACAGTTATGGCTGGTGACAGCCTTTTTTCAATTTCCCAAATGTATTCCACAACAGTAAAAGAAATTTTAAGAAATAATCCACTACTTTCAAAAAGTAGTGCACTTACTCCAGGTCAGCAGATTGTAATTTCATTTACAGGTCAGCATGAGCTTAATAAAAATATTATCGTTAATGCTTATACATACGCAAACTTGACATCAGATTACTTAAAAACTGTGCTGCCTTATTTAACTTATATTACATCTTTTACATATGGCATAAATGAAGACGGCTCTCTTATAGCAGTTGAAGATAACGATATAATATCCCTTGCCAAAATATACGGCGTTTCTCCTCTTATGCATCTTTCAACACTTACAAACGAAGGCGTATTTAGTAATGAACTTGCAGGAAGAATATTAACAAATCCAGCTCTTCAGGAAATAATAGCCGAAAACGTATTAAATGAAATAAAATTAAAAGGCTATGACGGACTTGATATAGACTTTGAGTTTCTGCCTCCTGAAAATAAAAATGAATATGCCAAGTTTGTTACAATACTTAGAGAAAAGCTTAATAAAGAAGGCTATATTGTAATTGTGGCACTGGCACCAAAAACATCTTCTGATCAAAAAGGCATATTATACGAAGGTCATGACTACGAAAAACTTGGGAAAGCCGCTAATCTTTCATTTGTAATGACATACGAATGGGGTTATACATATGGCCCTCCTATGGCTGTTTCGCCAATAGAAAGTGTTAAAAATGTACTTGACTATGCCCTGTCTGAAATAAATCCAGAAAAAATACTTATGGGTATTCCAAGCTATGGCTATAACTGGACACTGCCATATATAAAAGGCGACTCAATGGCAGTTTCAATTTCAACAAACGAAGCAATAGAAACTGCTTTAAAATATAAAAGTGATATATATTTTGATACATTTTCTAAGACACCATACTTTTACTATACAGACGAAGAAGGCAGGATACATAACGTATGGTTTGAAGATGCATTAAGCATATACGAAAAATTAAAGCTTATATATGAATATAATATTGCAGGATGCGGGTATTGGAACCTTGAAAGACCTTTTACACAAAACTGGATGATACTTAACTATATGTACAACATACTATAAAAAAAGCCATGGCTGTTTTTGTTCAGTCATGGCTTTTTTAGTAATAAAATATTAAATTTTATGTTGTTGTTTTGAATATTCAAACATGATATTATTTTTTATGTAATAAAAAATATTTTCTAAAATAAGGCGGCTTTTATGGATAACTTAAAAAATAAAATACTTGTTGCTGATGACAGCGAAGAAATACGTGAAATACTTACAATACTTCTTACAGGTGACGGATATGAAGTGGTTACTGCCTCAAACGGGGCGGAAGCTGTTGAAAAGGCAGACGATTCATTTACACTTATAAT
>CALWHO010000128.1 GCA_944380405.1 uncultured Lachnospiraceae bacterium | reverse complement strand
TACCTATTGACTCAGACCTCGTTTTTGATGTTAGATTTTTGCCTAACCCTTTTTATATTTCAGAGCTTAAAGAGCTTACTGGAAATGATGCGCCTGTGTATGACTATGTAATGAGTTTTGACGAAAGCAAACAGTTTCTTGATAAACTTGTTGATATGGTTGAATTTCTTATACCTCTTTATATCAAAGAGGGAAAAAATCAGCTTGTAATCAGTATAGGCTGTACAGGAGGAAAACACAGGTCAGTTACACTTGCAAATGCTCTTTTTAAAACTTTAAATCTTAATAAGCACAGTATAAGGCTTAAACATAACGACATAGAGAGAGATTCAAGACACAGGAAATAAGTTTTATATAAAATTCCAGAGAGGAAGAAAAAAATTGTCATTTTCATCTAAAGTAAAAAGCGAATTGCTTCATCATTTTGGAGAAGCACGCCATTGCAACATAGCAGAAATTGCAGCCATAATAAATTGTTGTGGAGATATTAGCCAAAATAATGGAAACTTTTGTATAAAAATACATACGGAAAATGTTTCCGTAGCCAGAAAATACTTTACATTACTAAAAAATACATTTAATATAGAGTGTGAAATGTTGGTGAAACGCAATAATGCCTTGAAAAAGAACCGAGTATACATATTTGAGCTTGATGATGATGGTGATAAGGCTAAAAAAGTCCTTATGTCTACAGGGATACTGAGAGCAAAAGATGGCGAATATAATGTTTACCATGACATATCGCCTGTTGTACTTAGCAGTACATGCTGTAAAAGAGCTTTTATAAGAGGTGCTTTTTTGTCCTCTGGCTCAATAAGCGATCCTGAAAAAAATTATCATGCAGAGTTTGTGTGTGATTATGAAGTATTTAGCGAGCAGTTAAAAGACATTATTAATTCCTTCGGTTTGGATTCTAAAGTTATTAAGCGTAAAGAACAGTATGTTGTTTACATTAAAGAAGGCGAGCAGATAACAGATTTGCTTAATGTTATGGAAGCTCATGTATCTCTTATGGATATGGAAAATGTGCGTATTTTAAAAGATATGCGAAATAACGTTAACAGAAAAGTAAACTGTGAAACAGCAAATTTAAAGAAAACTATTGCTGCTTCTGTAAAACATGTGGAAGACATTGTTTTTATAAAAGATAATTATGGTCTTGAGTATCTGCCTAAAAATCTTGAGGAAATGGCAAGAGCAAGGCTTGAGTATCCAGAAGCAAGTCTTAAAGAACTTGGGGAAATGATGGATCCAAAGGTTGGAAAATCAGGCGTTAACCACCGATTAAGAAAAATCAGCATAATAGCAGAGGGCTTGAGAGAGGGGAATTTGACCAATGGTTGAAATGAATGTAGAGGTAAAAAAGGCGTTAGATACAAGACTTGCAGCATTTTTTGTTCAGACAGCAAGTAAATACAAAAGCACAATTAAAATCGAACTTGAAAACAAAATAGTAAATGCAAAAAGCCTTATGTGTCTTATCTCTCTTGGCATTGACGAGGGATGTACTGTAAAACTTTCAGCAGACGGAGAAGATGCTCAGGTAGCAGTTGAAGATGTGGCATCTGTGTTATCATAATTTAATTAAAACCGAAATTATATTTTTATTGTAAATGAAAAGAGCTGTTTAGTGGCAGCTCTTTTTTGTTTATATTTTAATTATTTTGATGTATAATCTATTTGGTTGGAGGTGTAAAAAATGGCTGGAGAAGAGGATTTATTGAAAAAATGGATTGAAGAAAGCAACAACATAGTGTTTTTTGGAGGTGCTGGTGTATCTACAGAAAGTGGCATACCCGATTTTAGAGGCGAGAAGGGCATTTTTAAGGCTGTTAACGATTATGGGGTAAGACCAGAGGTAATACTTAGCCACAGCTTTTTTAAGGTCAATAAAGACGTTTTTTTCGACTATTACAAGAAAAACCTTGTCTGTCTTGATGCAAAACCAAATAAAGCCCATATAGCCCTTGCAAAGCTTGAGGAAGAAGGTAAGGTTAAGGCTGTTATTACACAAAATATTGATAATCTGCATCAAAAAGCAGGAAGCAAAAATGTTTTGGAGCTTCACGGAACACTTTATAAAAACTATTGTATAAAATGCGGTCAGCAGTATGACATGGAATATGTTATGAATGGACCTATAGTTACAAAGTGCGAAAAATGCGGCGGTGTTGTACGCCCTGATGTAGTTCTTTATGAAGAAAGTCTTGATACAGATGTTTTGGAAAAGGCGGTTTACTATATACAAAATGCAGATGTGCTTATAGTTGGCGGCACATCTTTAGCTGTGTATCCAGCAGCAGGTCTTATAAATTATTACAGAGGAAATAAGCTTGTTTTAATTAACAAATCAGAGACTGGATACGACTCAAGAGCTGACCTTATAATAAGAGAGAATATAGGCGAAGTCCTTGGAAAAATAAGAAATTAAAAAAAATAAAAAAATTTTAAAAAACCTATTGACATATTGGAACAACATGGTTATAATAAATTTCGCACTGTGAACGTTGAAAAAAGAATAACGTACGAATTGAAACTACCCAAAGTTAATTCTAAGTTCAAGAAAAGAACTATAAAAAATAACAATGGATAAACGTCAGGAAATACTGACAGGATGAAGACTTATGAGTTTGAGAAATATTCGCACATTTGCGAAAGC
>CALWHO010000127.1 GCA_944380405.1 uncultured Lachnospiraceae bacterium | reverse complement strand
TGGTGTAAAGCCCATTGATGTATCAATTGAGATACCGTTTCTTACAGCACAGATAGAAGCACCGTTTCCAAGGTGGCATGTGATAATTTTAAGCTCTTCAATAGGTGTGTCCATCATTTTAGCACATTCCTGAGCTACATATTTATGGCTTGTACCGTGGAAACCGTATTTTCTGATTTTGTATTTTTCATAGTATTTGTAAGGAATAGCGTAAAGATATGCTTTTTCTGGCATTGTCTGGTGGAAAGCTGTGTCAAATACAGCAACCTGAGGAACACCTGGCATAAGTTTTGCACATACTTCAATACCTGCAACGTTTGCTGGGTTATGAAGTGGAGCAAGTTCGATACATTCTTTAATTGCATTAAGAACTTCGTCTGTAATAATAACAGATTTAGCAAAGTGTTCGCCACCATGAGCAACACGGTGACCAACTGCATTAATTTCTTTAACGTCTTTAATTACGCCGTATTCTGCATTTGTAAGAGCGTCAATTACAGCCTGAATAGCTGTTGTGTGGTCTGGAAGGTCAAGTTCAAAAACTTTTTTGTCCATACCTGGTACTTCGTGTTTAAGTCTGCCGTCTATACCAATTCTTTCGCAAAGACCTTTTGCAAGAACAGCTTCTGTTTCAGCATCGAAAAGCTGATATTTTAATGATGAGCTTCCGCAGTTTAATACTAAAATCTTCATATTTCCTTCTCCTTTGAAAAAAAGTAATAAATTTTAATGCGGGGAAAAATTAATATTCCCCGCTTAATGTAAATTCAAAAATTAGTCGTTCATCTGGCACTGAACAGCTGTCATAGCGATAACTGCTACGATATCTTCAGCTGAGCAGCCTCTTGAAAGGTCGTTAACAGGTTTTGAAATACCCTGAAGAACTGGGCCGAGAGCTTCTGCATGGCCAAATCTCTGAACAAGTTTGTAACCAATGTTACCTGCATCAATGTCAGGGAATACAAGGCAGTTAGCTTTACCAGCAACTGGGCTGTTAGGAGCTTTCTGATTACCGATAGCTGGGATAATAGCTGCGTCAAGCTGCATTTCACCATCAAGCATCATATCAGGAGCTTTTTCTTTAGCAAGTTTTGTAGCTTCTACAACTTTGTCTACATCTGGGTGGCTTGCACTGCCCATTGTTGAGTGTGAAAGCATAGCAACTCTTGGTTCTGCCCCGATAAATGTCTTGAAGCTCTTACCTGTATCAACAGCGATTGAAGCAAGTTCTTCTGGATTTGGGTTCTGGTTAACAACACAGTCAGCAAACATAAGTATGCCGTCTTCACCAAATTCAGCATCTTTTGTAACCATTACGAAGAATGAAGATACAATCTTTGTGCCAGGAGCTGTTTTAAGAATCTGAAGAGCTGGACGAAGTACATCGCCTGTTGGGCAAGTAGCACCTGAAACCATACCATCTGCAAGATCCATTTTTACAAGCATACAAGCAAAGTAAAGTGGGTCTGCAAGCTGTTTTTCAGCCTGTTCTGGTGTAACGCCTTTTTTCTTTCTAAGTTCGCAGAAAAGGTCGATCATTTCGCCTCTTTTTTCGTATGTTGCTGGGTCGATTATAATAGCACCGTCAACATTTACGCCATAGCCTTCAGCAGCTTTTTTGATTTCTTCTTCTTTACCAAGAAGAACGATTTTAGCTATGCCTTCTTCCATTGCAGCAGCGGCAGCTTTAAGATTTCTTATTTCTGTTGATTCTGGAAGAACAATAGTCTTAACACTTGATTTAGCTTTGTCCTTCATTGTCTGTAAAAAGTCCATGTTTAATACCTCCGTATATTCATATTTTATTTTCACAGCAACTCCCTGCCATGAAAAAAGCATATTAAAGCATAACCTTTAATACACAAAACACTAATACAATTATATACAATTAAATTTCAGTTCTCAATAGTTTTCCAAAAAAAAACACTTATTTTTTACATAAGACTTAAAATTTTTGATATAATCACTTACAAAGGCAGAAAAAGAGGTGTTTTTTATGAAAATTGCAGGCATAACAGCAGAATACAATCCATTCCATAACGGTCATAAAAACCATATTGAAGTAACAAAAAAAGGTATTATGACTGAAAATATCTTCATTATTATGAGCGGAAATTTCACTCAAAGAGGCGAGCCAGCCATTATAGATAAATACCAAAGAACCTACTGTGCATTAAAAAATGGTGCCGATATAGTTGCCGAGCTTCCCTGTGTATTTGCATCTTCAGGAGCAGAATTTTTTGCTTCTGCTGCTGTAAAAATGTTTAATGACAGCGGTATATGCACACACATTTCATTTGGTGCCGAAACTGACGACATAGAAAAACTCAAGAAAAACGCTGCCTTTTTGGAAAATGAAGACCCATATTTTAAAAAGCTTATTTCAGAAAACATGGCAAAGGGCATATCATTTCCTTCTGCAAGAGAAATTGCCATGAAAGAAATTTTAGGCGAAGAACCTTTAATTTCAACACCCAATAATATACTTGCCTGCGAATATATAAAAATGCTAATAAGCCTTAAATCTTCAATAATTCCTTTTGCCGTAAAACGAAAAGGAAACGACTATAATCAAACTGAATTAAGTGGAAAATTATCTTCTGCCAGTGCCATAAGAAACTCTATAGAAAACGGAAAAATTGAAGATATACTCTCTTCTGTGCCTGAAGAAACGTATTCTGCCTTAATTTCAGAAATTTCAAAAGGCAAAGCACCTATTAATTTTAATAGCCTTTCTCATATACTAAACTATAAAATACGCTCTCTTTCACCAGAAGAATTAGCTTTTTATCACGGCGTTACAGAAGGACTTGAAAACAAAATCAAAAGGTCAGTTGATACAGCATATAATGCCCATG
>CALWHO010000126.1 GCA_944380405.1 uncultured Lachnospiraceae bacterium | reverse complement strand
ATATACAGATACTTTCAGGCGGTCAGCAAGGTATAGATATTGTGTCAAAGGCAATACTTAAAAATGGCGATGTGGTATTTACGGAAAAACCCACATTTTACGGTGCAACAGGAGCATTTTTATACCGTGGCTGCCAAATAGTAGAAATACCTATGGAAAATGATGGCTGCGATATAACTGCCCTTGAAAACTTCGCAAAGCTTTACCGTCCTAAAATATTTTATATGATGTCATATTTTCAGACGCCAACGGGCATTTCATACTCGCCGCAAAAAAAGCGAAAAATTCTGGACCTTGCTGAAAAATATAACTTCTTTATAGTTGAAGACGATAACCTATACGACTTTAACTACAAAAAAGAGGATATAGTGCCTCTTAAGGCTCTTGATTTTAGAAACAGGGTTGTATATATAAAAAGTTTTTCAAAAATACTTATGCCGGGCCTTAGAATAGGTTTTGCAGTAATGCCAAAAAAAATTCATTCAGGCATTATGAACGCAAAATACACTGCCGATATTTCAACATCAGGTCTTATACAAAAGCTTCTTGACATATACCTTAAGGAATATGACTGGCAGGGTCATATTGAGAAAATACGCAGCTACGGCAAGGAAAAATACGCCTCTGCCGTTAAATACTGCGACAGATACCTTTCTGATGTTAAATATATAAAGCCCCATGGCGGCATAAGCCTTTGGATAGACACAGGGCTTCAAAATCAAAATATGCTTATGCAAAGGCTCATGGAGAAAAAAATAATTGTATCTCCTGGCAAGCAGTTTATGCCCGGTGAAAAAGAAAGCTCATCTTTCCGTCTTTGCTTTTCAAACATTTCAGATGAAAAAATGGAAAAAGGCATTCGCCACATAGCCCTTGCCATAAATGAGCTTAAAAACGAAAAGAATGCCTTTTAATATTGCTACAAAAAAACATTTAATATATAATGAATTAAGTTTTTAGTTAACGGAGGAATGATACTATGGAAATAAGAACAAGATTTGCTCCAAGCCCAACAGGCTATATGCATATCGGTAACCTTAGAACAGCCCTTTATGAATATCTTATTGCTAAGTCAAAGGGCGGAAAATTTATATTAAGAATTGAGGACACAGACCAGGAAAGATACGTTGAAGGTGCTGTTGATATTATTTACAACACACTTAAACTTACAGGTCTTAAACATGACGAAGGTCCAGACATCGGCGGTGAATATGGCCCATATATCCAGAGCGAAAGAATGGGTATCTACATGGACTATGCCCTCCAGCTTATAGAAAAAGGCGAAGCATACTACTGCTTCTGTACAAAAGAAAGACTTGAAAGCCTTAAAGAGAAAAACGAAAGCGGCGACTCATTTGCTCACTACGACAGACACTGTCTTGGTCTTTCAAAAGAAGAAATTCAGACAAACCTTGACGCTAAAATGCCTTTCGTTATCCGTCAGAAAATGCCAACAGAAGGCACAACAACATTTGATGACGTTGTATACGGCAGCATAACAGTTGATAACAGCGAACTTGATGACCAGATACTTATTAAGGCAGACGGTATGCCTACATACAACTTCGCTAACGTAATTGACGACCATCTTATGAACATTACACACGTTGTAAGAGGTAGCGAATACCTTTCATCAACACCTAAATACAACCTTCTTTATAAGGCTTTTGGCTGGAACGCACCTGAATATGTTCATCTTCCACCAGTAATGAAAGATGCTCACCATAAACTTTCAAAACGTAATGGCGACGCTTCATTTGAAGACCTTATTGCAAAGGGCTATATTGTTGAAGCAGTATTAAACTATATTGCTCTTCTTGGCTGGAGCCCATCAGACAATCAGGAATTTTTCACACTTGATGAGCTTATTGAAAAATTTGATATTGCAGGTCTTAGCAAGTCACCATCTATATTCGACATCCAGAAACTTACTTGGATGAACAGCGAATATATCAAAAACATGGATTTTGAAAAATACTTCTCTCTTGCAGAGCCAAAGCTTAAAGAAGGCATTAAAAACGAAAACATCGACCTTAAAAAGGTTGCTGCTCTTCTTCAGAAACGTCTTGAAACACTTAACGATATACCAGGTCTTGTTGATTTCTTCGATGAACTTCCAGAATACTCAACAGAGCTTTATATCCACAAGAAAATGAAGACAACAGAAGAAATAGCTCTTTCAAGCCTTAAGGCATGTGTTCCTGTACTTGAAAACATAACAGACTGGAACGAAACAGTTATACATGACACACTTATGAACCTTGTAACAGAGCTTGGCATTAAAAATGGTCAGCT
This sequence comes from uncultured Lachnospiraceae bacterium, assembly GCA_944380405.1. Taxonomy (GTDB): domain Bacteria; phylum Bacillota; class Clostridia; order Lachnospirales; family Anaerotignaceae; genus HGM11808. Next base: position 3,047 of record CALWHO010000126.1, on the reverse strand, counting down.
TTTATGGCCAGTAAGAACTGCTCTTTCAGGCAAACCAACATCACCAGGCGGTGCTATGGAGCTTGCAGACATACTTGGAAAAGAAGAATCTCTCAGAAGAATTGAAAAAGGCATTGAGCTTTTAAGCAAATAACAAAATCATAACCACTAGTGAACTAGTGGTTTGCTCAGACCCTATAAAGGTCAGTACTTGCTGACCCCTAAAGGTGGGTTCTGAAGGTTTGTCATCGCATCATTATTACAGGCAGCCACTTTAAGTGGCTGTCTGTTTTGCCTTATTTTTCTCTATTGCCCGTAAACGGGTCTACATACTCCTTTAATGTTATTTGGTCTTTTGTATAGTCTTCTTCTAATTGATTTTTTATATATTCTTTTATTTTCTTTTCATTTTTTTACTACTGTATCCACATAATATCCCCTACACCAAAAATTTCTGTTTCCATACTTATATTTTAAGTTTGCATGTCTGTCAAATATCATTAATGCACTCTTACTCTTGAGCGTGCCTACAAATTGTGCTACACTCATATATGGCGGTATACTTACCAGCATATGTATATGGTCAGAACATGCTTCTGCTTCTATTATTTCTACTTTTAATTCATTACATAATTTTCTGAATATCTGACCTATATCTTTTCTTAATGTTTTATATATAACTTTTCTTCTATACTTTGGTGCAAATACTATGTGATATTCACAGCGATAGCTTGAATGAGCTGTTTGTTTTATTTCATTTTTCATATAGTTTAAAACCTCCATGATACTTTTTTGATGCGGCTGCCAAACCATCTTAATCGTATCATGGAGGTTTTATCTTACCAAGGTGTTTTATCTACCACTGGCAGAACCAGTGGTTTATTTACGCTAAAGCAACAAATAAAGAGGAGCACCTAAAAATTTATAGGTGCTCCTCTTTTTTAATAGATAGATGGTAGAGGGTTTTTATTGGTCTTATTCTTCTTTTTTGCCTATTGCTTTAAATATAACACCGCCAAATTTATCGCAGCCAAGACCAAGTATAATACCGAATATAAGAAGAGGTATTATAAGAGGGTCACCGCCAGCGGCAAATGTTGAAAATGAACCAAAGAATGTTCCTGGTATATATGAGAATATACTTATTTTGCTTTGTATACACATAAGATGTACTGTTACAAGGGCTACAAATATGCCAGCTCCTGGGAAAGTAAGAACCTTGCCCAAGTATATTGTTATCATGGCATATGCAACACCGCTCATAAGGCAGAAGAAACAGCTTTTAACGCCTTTCCAGCCTTTGTCTGGGCATGCAAAGTATGATGTGCAGCCTGAAAAGCCTGCCCAGCTTAAAGCACCAAGTCCTATAAGCGGAGCTATATTAGACCAAATGGCACACAAGATTGTAGTCGAAAGTCCTAAACATGTTATATAAGTAAACATAGCATGCCTCCTTAAAATTAATATTGATAACGGTTATGCTTTAAATTTGTCATAAGCTGAGCCAAAAGGTTTGCCCTTTATAAGTTTGCCCTGTCCCTGATGTCCTACATATTCACCGTTATCAACAATAACCTGACCTCTGAGAAGAACCGTTTCTGGTCTGCCTTTTTGTTCCATACCTTCGTAAATGCTGTAGTCAACGCCTTCAAGGCAGCTGTCAACGCTCATAATGCCTCTGTAATCTGGGTCAAATACAACTATGTCGGCATCATATCCAACTGCAATATGACCTTTTTCTGTAAGACCGTTTACCTTTGCAGGAGATGTTGACATTACATCTACAAATCTCTGTTTTGAAAGTTTGCCTGTGCATACGCCGTATGTCCATAATGCATTAAGTCTGTTCTGAACAGAAGGAGCACCGTTTGGAATATCGGCAAATGATTTACCTTCGCCAAAGCCTAAATGTTTCTGATATTCAAAGTCAAAACCACAGTGGTCTGAGCTTACAGCATTAAGCCAGCCTTTATCAATAGCTTCCCAAAGATATTCCTGATGATCTTTTGTTCTTAAAGCCGGTGAGCAAACGTATTTAGCACCTTCAAAGTTTGGTTTATCAAGAACTGATTCGTCAAAAAGAAGGTAATGAGCACATGTTTCGCCGTATACTGACTGACCTTTCTGATATGCAGCCTTAATTTCTTCAAGAGCTTCTTTACATGTTACATGAACAATATAAATAGGTGCTCCAACCATTTCAGCAAGATAAATTACTCGTCTTGTAGCCTCTGCCTCAACAATAGGAGGTCTTGAAACTGCATGGTAATATGTGCCTGTCTTGCCTTCTGCAATAAGTTTTTTAGTCATATAATCAACCATGTCGGCATTTTCAGCATGAACCATAATTGTTATACCTGCTTCTTTGCCTGCTGTAAGAGCATTAATAACTGCCTCATCATCAGCATGGAAGAACTGTCCCTTATAAGCAAGGAATAATTTAAGTGTTGGGTATCCAGCTTCTGCAAGCTTAGGTATTTCTTCAATAACTTCAGGTCTTGGGTCTGTCATAACAATATGGAAAGCGTAGTCAACCATTGAAATGCCGTCAACGTCTTTCTTTCTGTAGTCTTCAATAGACTCAATAAGACCTCTGTCTTTTTCCTGATTTACAAATTCAACAACTGTTGTTGTACCGCCAACAGCAGCAGCATTTGTAGTTTCAAAGCCTCTTACACGGCTTCCTTTATAAACAAATGAATAATGAACGTGCTGGTCAATGCCGCCTGGCATAACGTATTTGCCTTCTGCATCTATAACTTTATCAACGCCCTCTGAAGAAAGGTTTTCGCCAATAGCTGTAATTTTTTCATCGGTAATAAGTATGTCGCTTTTAAATTCGTTTTCTGTTGTGAGTATAATACCGTTTTTAATTAAAGTTTTCATATAGTGTTTGCCCCTTTCTTGTAATAAAATTTCTGTCTGCAATTTATTTTTTCCTTCTTTATCATTCTTTATCAAGTTTTAATACTGCGTTAAGAAGTACAGAAGCACCATCTGTACACTGTTCAACTGATGTATGCTCTACCTCGCAGTGTGAAAGACCTTTGTCTGATGGTACGAAAATC
>CALWHO010000125.1 GCA_944380405.1 uncultured Lachnospiraceae bacterium | reverse complement strand
GGTAGTATCGTAGAAGGCAAAGTAATCAAAATAACACCTTTTGGCGCAATAGTATCCATAAATGGCGGTGGTCAGGGTCTTGTTCATATCTCCCAGATAGCCAATACATTTGTAAAGGATATTAATGACCACCTTAAAGTAGGTGATGAAGTAAAGGTTAAAGTTCTTTCTATTGAAGAAGAAACAAACAGAGTTTCACTTTCAATCAGAGCAGCTCTTCCAAAGGAAGAAAGACCAGAACGTAAAGAAAATAAACCATACTTCAAAAACCGTGATTCAAAACCATCATACGAAAAATCTTACTCACAAAATCAGTCCTCAGAATCAGCACCATCAAATGACTTTGAAGAAATAATGAAGGAATTTCTTAAACAGTCAAATGATAAACAGGCTACTCTCAATAAAAGAGCTAATAAAAGAGGCTGATTAAAATAATATTTACATACTAAGTGGTGCAGATTATATCTGCACCACTTTTCTGTTTGTTTTTACTCTATTTCTTTAGCGTCGCCCCATACTCTGTCAAGGCTGTAAAAATCACGCTGTTCTTTGTTGAATAAATGCACAATAATATTGCCAAAATCAAGAAGTATCCATATACCGCCTGTGTAGCCTTCTGAATGATGAAGCTTAAGCCCTGCCTTAAAAAGCTTTTCTTCAACCATGTCAGCCATAGCTCTAAGCTGGTTTGGGTTATTTCCACTTGCAATTATAAAAAAGTCAGTAATGTTAGAAATTCCTCTTAAATCAAGAACCTTGATGTCTTCACCTTTTTTGTCCTCAACAGCATCTTTGGCTATTTTAGCAAGTTCTAATATATCCATCTATTTTATTCCTCCTCGTATTTCTTGTAATACTCATAAGCCTCTACACTTAAAGGATGAAGTGTACGCTTTCTTTCTTTCACATACTCAATAGTGTTTTTAAGTATGAAAGCCATTGCCTTATCTATGTCTTCGTATGCTAAACGTCTGCTTTCTTCAAGAGTGTCAAATTTCTTTCTGCCTTCTTCAATGTAGTCAGATATAAATATAATCTTTTCCATTAAAGTCATGTCAGGCTTTCCTGTTGTGTGATATTTAATAGCACTTAATATTTCTTCGTCCTCAACGCCGTATTCACGCCTTGCCACCTCAGCACCTAAAAAGGCATGAGTAAGGTCTATTGTTTCAAGCATAATTTCGTCTACATCAACATGAAATTCCTTGCAGAATCTTCTTTTCATGTCTGCTGGATAGTCCTTTGCACAGTCATGTAAAAGAGCAGCCATTGCAGCTTTTTTTTCGTCAACGCCGTATTTTAAAGCCATTTTTTTTGCTTCCTTAACAACGCCCATTGTGTGTATATATCTTTCTATAGAAAGAGAAGACTGTAGCTTCCTTTCGCATTCTGTAAATGAAAGCAAAATATCACCTCATTTGTAAAGTCCATTTTCAATAATATATTCCTCAACCTTTTCAGGCACTAAACCACTTATGTTTATGCCATCTTCAACCTTTTGCCTTATTTCAGAAGAAGATATGTCAACCTCTGGAATTTCAATAGTCTCTATGGCACAGCCATATTCCTTCTTAAGCTTTGAAACAAAGCCCTTAAAACTTTTGTTGTCATACCCAGGTCTTGTAACAGCAATAAAATTGCATAAACCTAAAAGCTCTTTGTAGTTTTTCCATGTTTCTATAAGCAGTATTGCATCAGCACCTGTAACAAAATAAAACTCACTGTCTTTACCTATTTTTTCTTTCAGCTCTTTAACAGTGTCAATTGTGTATGTTCTTCCAGTTCTTTCTATTTCCATGGAAGAATATACAAAATCATCATATCCTTCTAATGCAAGACAGGTCATTTTGCCTCTCATAGCGCCTTTTGTTATGTTTTTGCCCTGCTTGTGAGGAGGGTCACCTGACGGCAGAAAAAGCACTTTTTCTACATCAGTGTTGTCCATAACAGCCTTACCTGCCATAATGTGCCCATAATGTATAGGATCAAAAGTACCGCCTAAAACGGCAAACTTTTTGCATCCCTTAAGGCATTCTATTCCGCATTCCAACTTTCAACACCTCAAAATATAAAAAAACAATTACTTCCCTGTTTTAGGAAGCTCAATAACAGGCTTTTTAGCAGCTTTGTAAAGCACAAATCTGTTTCCGATAACCTGCACAATATCAGAATGAGTTCTTTCAGCAATCATCTGTGCCACTTCTCTTGGCCCTAAAAGATTGTTGTCTAAAACATTTATTTTTACTAACTCTCTTGCCTCTAAGGCTTTCATTACAGCCTCTGTAAATTCAGGTGTAACTCCGCCCTTGCCTACATGAAAAATAGTGTCTATACCGTTTGCAAGTCCTCTTAAATATGCTCTCTGCTTGCTTGTAATCATCACATAACTCCTTTTTTACTAAAGTTCTTTCTTATACTTAACTTATTTATTGTAAACTTAAAGCGTCCTTACGTCAACACTTTAAGCATCTTTTAGCCCAATAAAAAAGGCTGCCTTTAAATAGACAGCCAAATGCTTATTATTTTGTTTCTTTCATGCTTTCTTTCATGTATTCTTCTTTTTTCTCTTCAGCAGCAGCTATTAATTTACCGCTTATAGTATTCTTTGAAGAACGTGTTCTTTCTTTTCTCATGCTTGGTGAAGGCTCTGAATATGTGTTAGTTTTAAAGAACTTGTTGCATACAGGATAGAACATAACAGAAATTATACCGCCACAGAAACCGTTGTTGTAAAGGTTGGCTCCTGCATAGCTTTGAGAAATCTTAAGTATTGCAAATGAATGGAATACACCTGATAATATGCCGCCTGGAAGTCCATAAGTACCTGCCATAGGTGCAAGGGTTGTACCTAAAAATGTACCCATCTGAACACCATGAGTAGTAGGAGTAGCAGAAGGGTTTACAAGTGAACCTAAGAATATACCAAGTATAATAATACTTATGTTCTTTGCATGCTTACCGTTGGCACTAAAACCTATAATTGTAAATATACCGCCCATTGTAGCACCATTAAAATCGCCGCCTATAAGTAAAAGGTATGTAGTACAAATAATAGTGTTTACACCCATGTTTACAAGAACGGCACCCATACCGTCAAGCTCTGTAAAATCGTCTTTTGCAACACCAGGTCTTTTAAGTATGTTTCTATAGTTTTCAAAAGCATGGTCAGGGTCTGCAATTTTACCAGCTATAATAAAGCCAATTGCTGTTATGTATAACCAAATTGAAAACCTTCCGTTGTATCCTGTTGCCCAATATCCTTGAGTTTCAAATGAAAAACCAAGGTCCTGCATAATAGGCACAAATACAAGCGCCATAAGGCCTACGGCAAAACCACCGTTATAAAGGTTTAAACCTCTTAAAACACCGTTTGTGTGAGCTGCTAAAAGAGGAAGTATGAAACCTATTGCACTGCCTACTATAATTGCGTATGTCCAGCCTAATAATCCACCGCCGTCACTTAAATAAGCAACCCCAACAAGAGGTCCTAAAGATGTTGCTAAAAGTCCGCTTATAAGGTATTTTCTAAATCTAACCTTACATACAGCACTTAATAAAAAGCTGCCGAAAATAATAGGCCACATGGTGTATATGTTTTTGCCGAAACAGGCAAAACCAGCCATAAGACCTAATGTAAAAAGGCTTCTGCCGTGCATAGGCACATTATTTATCCTTAAAAGCACAGCTGAAAAAAATGTAACTAATGCCACATTTAAAAATGCTGCTGAAATACCGGCTAACCCCACATAGTCAGTAATAAGAACAGCATTGTCATAGTAAATAGCTATAAACCCATCTAATATTGTAGAAGGATCCCCAAGCACAATACCAGTCAAAGCGATATATGCACAAATAACATATACCCAAAAATAATTTCTTCTGGATCTTCTGTCCATAATACTTTTTCCCCCATAACATTGCTTAAAAATTTGTCCTACAAAATATTGTATCCATCTTACAAATTCCCGTCAATATAATTTCCAATATTTTCATGTTTTTTTGACAAAACAATTTGTCCTCCCTAAATATACACAGTATTTTTTCTCATATAATAAAAATAAATACATTGTTTGACAATAAAAAAAAGTAGGAGTAAACTAAAAATATGTTTACAAGCTGGGGCTCATATTAAAGAATACTGTGTTTGCAATAGATAAGTCACAGTTTTAATTCCTGCTGCACTTCTTAAAGATTTCGCTGTTTTTTAGCAGCTCTTTATTTATATAAAAATCTAAAAATCAAGAGGATTTATAAGGAGATGATATTTGTTATGAAAAAGATGATAACGCTTTTGCTGTTTGTAATTTGTTTTTGTACCCTTTCTGGATGCCAAAAATCAACTGCAACTGAAGTAAAAATAGATTATGGCACTTCCGAAATTTATACAAATGAAGATATGGATGCAGCAATTAAATTAATAACAGATGAATTTAATACATGGGAAGGCTGTGAGCTTCATAGTATTACATATTCATCAGATGATGAATGTAATTTAGATAATGTTGCATGGCTTAATGAAGTAGCTAAGGCTAATGATACTTCTGATACATTCACACAGTGTATTATGTTTAAAAGTGACTTTCATTCACCTAAAGATGGTGGCGGAGCATGGAACGCAGATACAGAATATACCGACTGGCAGTGGTGGCTTGCCCGCACAGAAAATGGTGATTGGAATTTAATAACATGGGGATATTGATAATTTAAACTGATAAGACATAAAAAAAGCTGGGATATTCCCCAGCTTTTATTTTTAATATTTATTTTTCTCCATACCAAAAAACCTCATTTTTTTCGCTGTCATAGCCATATTCGCTTAAAAGCATTCCTGTGGCATTAGCAAAATCTTTCATAGATACATACATCTTTCCATTTTCAATAATGGTTTCTCTTTCCATTTCAATGCCATCAACACCATTTATTTTCATAGTGTCTTTACCTGCCGTAATTTCAGCAACCCTTATTCTGATTTCTATTACGGCAGTTTTTGTGTCGTCATTCCACTTTATTTTGGCGTCTTTGTCAATAGTATTAAGTACAAACCTTAAAGGTACCATAACTATTCCATTATTAATTAGTATTTTGTCATTTTCATCTAAATATATTTTTTCTCCTTTGTCCTTAAATACAAAATTATCCCCTGCTTTTGCTGTATACTTGGCTGTTTCTTGTTTTTCCTCGTCAATAACTGGTTTTGAACTTCCAATTTTAAATATAATGTTGTCTATTCCTGCAACATTTATTATTTCTTCCTTTAAACTTTCAGAAATATTGTTTTCAATGCCAATTTCAATGGCATTTTCCTTGTATACTGCACCAGAAGAATATATTTCGGCAAAATGTTTATCAAGAATTCTTTTCTGAGCCTCTAAAAGCTCTCTGGCTGTGTATTTTACCTCCTTAAATACAACATATTCCTTTGCCTCACCTGTAAGAGAAGCAGCCAAATCTCTTATTTTTTCAATATCCGTAACACAAATAAATATGTACCCGTTTTCAATGTATTTTCCGCCATATATTTCTTTTAAATCTTCGTCATTTTTTATAATTTCAGA
>CALWHO010000124.1 GCA_944380405.1 uncultured Lachnospiraceae bacterium | reverse complement strand
GGTGAGGTTAAAAACTTTAACCCAGAAGAATATGTAAGCAAAAAAGACGTAAAAAGAAACGACATGTATTCAATATATGCCGTTGCAGCATCAACACAGGCTGTTGAAAATAGTAGTCTTAACCTTGATGAAATAGACCACGACAGATTTGGTGCAATTATAGGCAGTGGTATTGGCGGTCTTATGACTATTCAGGAACAGGTTACAAAACTTGCTGAAAAAGGCCCTTCAAAGGTTTCACCTCTTTTTATACCTATGGCTATAAGCAATATGGCAGCTGGTAATGTTGCAATTAAATTTGGTGCAAAAGGTATTTGTGAAAACATCGTTACAGCATGTGCAACTGGCACAAACTGTATAGGTGAAGCATTCAGAAACATAAAGTATGGATATAATGATATTATACTTGCAGGTGGTGCAGAGGCTTCAATTTCTCCAATAGGCGTTGCTGGCTTTACAAACCTTACAGCTCTTTCAACAAACCCAGACCCTGCAAAGGCTTGCAGACCTTTTGACAAAAACAGAGATGGCTTTGTTATGGGTGACGGCAGTGGTATTGTTGTTCTTGAAGAGCTTGAGCACGCGTTAAAAAGAGGTGCAAAAATATATGCTGAGGTTGTTGGATATGGTGCAAACTGTGACGCATACCATATTACAGCTCCTTGCCCAGACGGCAGCGGTGCTGCAAAGGCTATGAAACTTGCTATGGACGAAGCTGGAATTAAGGCAGAAGATGTTGGATACATCAATGCTCACGGCACAAGTACACCAGCAAATGACAGCGGTGAAACAGCAGCTATTAAGCTTGCTTTTGGCGATAATGCAAAAAATGTTGCAGTAAGCAGCACAAAATCAATGACAGGTCACCTTCTTGGTGCAGCTGGTGCAATAGAAGCTATTGTATGTGCAAAGGCTCTTGAAGAAGGCTTTATACCGCCTACTATTAACTATGAAACACCTGATGAAGCATGCGACCTTGATTATGTTCCAAATGTAGGCAGAAAGGCAGACATTAAGTATGCTCTTTCTAATTCCCTTGGCTTTGGCGGACATAACGGCGTATTATGCTTAAAGAAATGGGAGGGTCAATAAATAATGAATATAGATGAAGTAAAACAGCTTATATCACTTATTAATGAGTCAGACATTAAGAATTTTGAATATGCTTTTGATGGCGGCGTTGTAAGAATAAGCAAAAATGACGGTGGCTTTATGGCACCATCTCCTGCTCCAGCAGCAATGCCTGTTCCTTCTCCAATGGCAGTTCCTGCTCCTGTATCAGCAGCAATGCCTGTTCCAGTAGCAGCTGCTGAAGAGCCAAAGGCAAAAAGCGAAACAAAAGACGGCAATAAAGTTAAAGCACCTATCGTTGGTACATTTTATGAAAGTGCAGGCCCAGGCAAAGCTCCTTTTGTTACTGTTGGCAGCAAGGTTAAAAAAGGCGATGTACTTTGCATAATTGAAGCTATGAAGATTATGAACGAGGTTGTAAGCGAGTTTGACGGCGAAGTTGTTGAAATATTAGTAGAAAATGAACAGCTTGTTGAGTATGGCCAGCCTCTTTTCGTTATTGCATAAGGAGTGTTTAAGTAATGGTTGCAGATATAAAAGGAATTATGGACGTACTTCCTCATAGACCTCCTTTCCTTCTTATAGACAGAATTGAGGAGCTTGAGGCAGGCAAAAAAGTTGTTGCTATAAAAAATGTAACAATGAACGAGCCTTTCTTTACAGGGCATTTTCCTGGTGAACCAGTTATGCCAGGTGTTCTTATTGTTGAGGCTATGGCTCAGGCAGGTGCTTATGCAGTGCTTTCCATGGAGGAATACAAAGGAAAACTTGCTTTCTTTGGCGGCATAGACAAGGCAAAATTCAGAAAAAAAGTAGTGCCTGGAGATACTCTCCGTATTGAAGTTGAAATTATAAAACTTAGAATGAATGCAGGCGTTGGCAAGGGCATTGCCTAAAAAAAAAAAAAAAAGGCTTGTGAAGCTGAAATTACATTCATGATTGGTTAATTAATAAGGTGGAATGAAAAAGTGTTTCAGAAAGTATTAATAGCAAACAGAGGCGAAATTGCAGTACGTATTATACGTGCCTGCCGTGAAATGGGTATTGCCACAGTTGCTGTTTTTTCAGAGCCAGACAGAGATGCCCTTCATACACAGCTTGCTGATGAGGCAGTTTGTATAGGCCCTGCTAAGGCAACAGACAGCTATCTTAATATGCAAAATATTATAAGTGCTGCCGTATCAACAAAGGCACAGGCTATTCACCCAGGCTTCGGCTTTTTAGCAGAAAACAGCATATTTGCCGGCATGTGCGCAGAATGCAATATAAAATTTATAGGTCCATCATCAGATATTATTGATGCTATGGGTAATAAAAGCAACGCCAGAGAGCTTATGATTAAGGCTGGAGTGCCTGTTATACCGGGCAGTGACGGTGTTGTTGAAAGCGTTGAAAAAGCTAAGGAAGTAGCCAAAAAACTTGGTTATCCAGTTATGGTTAAGGCAAGTGCTGGTGGCGGCGGTAAAGGTATTAGAATAGTTCGTGACGAAAGCGAGCTTGAAAATGCCTACGAAAGCGCTAAAAGCGAAACAAAGGCTGCCTTTGGCGATGACACCATGTATATGGAAAAAGTTATTGAAAATGCAAGACATATTGAAATACAGATACTGGGCGATGAGTTTGGAAATGTAATTCATTTAGGTGAAAGAGACTGCTCACTTCAAAGAAGAAACCAGAAAGTCCTTGAAGAAGCTCCTTCTCCTGTTTTAAGCGAAGAAACAAGGCGTGCAATGGGCGAAGCTGCTGTAAAGGCTGCAAAAGCTGTTGGATACCAGAGTGCAGGTACAATAGAGTTCCTTTATGACAGAGATGGTAACTTCTATTTCATGGAAATGAATACTCGTATTCAGGTTGAGCACCCTGTAACAGAAATGATTACAGGCATTGACATAGTTAAAGAGCAGATAAGCATTGCAGAAGGCAATCCTCTTTCAATTAAGCAGGAAGATGTGGTTATAAAAGGTCATGCTATAGAATGCAGAATAAATGCTGAAAACCCAAGCAAAAACTTTGCTCCATCACCAGGAAAAATAGAATACCTTCTTGTTCCAGGTGGCGGTCTTGGTGTAAGAATAGACTCTGCTGTATATGCAGGATGCTCTATACTTCCATACTATGATTCAATGATTGCAAAAGTAATTACTTATGGAAACACAAGGCAGGAAGCTATTGAAAAAATGCGCAGATGCCTTTATGAGTTTGTCATCACAGGTGTTGACACAAATATTGAGTTTCAGGAAGAAATATTATCAAACGAGAAATACTTGGAAGGCTTGTTTGACACAGGCTTTATAGCCAGAGAGATAATTAAATAAGCAGGTGGAAATTTATGAATCTTTTTAAAAGAAAAAATTATATACCGCTTACACCAAGAACTGAAGCTGTTCAAAGCCCAAAAAGAGATGCAGAGGTAGTTATGGAGGAGCCTATAATACCAGATGGTATGTGGGTAAAATGCCGTCACTGCCAAAAGCTTATCTATAAAAAAGAAATGGACGAATACCAGATTTGTCCAAAATGCGGTGGACACTTCAGAATAGGTGCTCTTGACAGAATTGCAATTACTTGTGATGAGGGAAGCTTTGTGGAATATGATGCCTCTATGGAGTCAAAAAACCCTATGAACTATCCTTCATACGAAAAAGTTCTTGATAAGGCAAGGGAAAAAAGCGGCACAAAAGAAGGCATTATATGCGGCAGATGCAAAATTGACGGATATGACGCTGTTATTGCAGTTATGGACAGCAATTTTATGATGGGCTCAATGGGTTCTGTTGTTGGTGAAAAAATAACAAGAGCCATAGAGCATGCCACAGAAATGAAGCTCCCTATTGTAATATTTACTACATCAGGCGGTGCCAGAATGCAGGAGGGTATTATTTCTCTTATGCAGATGGCAAAAACAAGTGCAGCTTTAAGACGCCACAGCGAAGCAGGTCTTTTATACATTACTGTAATTACAGACCCTACAACAGGCGGCGTAAGTGCAAGCTTTGCAAACCTTGGGGATATTATACTTGCAGAGCCAAAGGCAGTAATAGGCTTTGCAGGCAGACGTGTTATTGAAGGCACAATAAACGAAAAGCTTCCAGATGACTTCCAGACATCTGAGTTCCAGTTAGAACACGGCTTTATAGATAAAATTGTTGACAGACGTGAAATGAAGAGTACATTAAGCAGGCTCTTTAAACTTCATGGCTTAAAAGGAGGTCTTGAATAATGAAAACTGCAGCGGAAATAGTGGCTGAATCAAGAAAAGTTCAAAGACCTACTTCTTTGGAATTTATAGCAGAAATATTTGATGATTTTATAGAGCTTCACGGTGACAGAGCTTTTGCCGATGATAAGGCAGTTGTTGGCGGTATTGCAAGCCTTAAGGGTATGCCTGTAACTGTTATAGGTGTACAGAAAGGTCATACAGTAGCAGAAAATGTTGAAAGACGTTTTGGTGCTCCAAACCCTGACGGATACAGAAAAACTATAAGACTTATGAAACAGGCAGAAAAGTTTAATCGTCCTGTTATTACATTTATAAATACAATGGGTGCTTATCCAGGTGTTGGTGCTGAAGAAAGAGGACAGGGTGAAGCTATTGCCAGATGTCTTTTTGAAACAGCAGGTCTTAAAGTGCCTGTTATAAGCGTATTTATTGGCGAAGGCGGCAGTGGCGGTGCACTTGCTCTTGCTGCCGGTGATAAAGTTTGGATGCTTCAGTACGGCATGTATGCCGTTCTTTCTCCAGAAGGCTTTGCAAGTATACTTTGGAGAGATCCTACAAGAAGCGGTGAAGCAGCAGACCTTATGAAGCTTACAGCCAAAGACCTTTTGGCAAATGGTGTAATTGAAAAGATAATACCAGAGCCAGAAGAAGGTCTTGAAAATAATCTCAAATTTACAACAGATATACTTAGAGAAGAATTGTATGACGAATTAACAAATCTTTGTGCAAAAACTACAGAAGAACTTCTTGAAGAAAGATATGAAAGATTCAGAAAGTTTGGAGAATTTAACAACTGATATTTTTGCGACTGGTGATAATGTATAATCGCCAGTCTTTTTTTGTGGGAAAAATATGCAAAAAATATAGTTGCAAAAATACAACATGTATTAAAAATGCTGCACAATAAAAATATGTGTTGCAATATCACCATGCAAGAGGTAAGATGTCTACAAAGATGAAAAGCAAAAAATAATTTGAGGAGATGTACTTAAAAATGAGTGAATATATTGATTTAGCCTACCCTGTTTATTCTGGAATGCCTGTTTATCCAGGAACACCTAAAGTTGAGGTAATACCACAAGAGAATATGGAAAAGGGTGATAACTGGAATGGAACTGTTGTTTCTACATACACACATGCAGGTACACACTGTGACGCACCTTTCCATTATGACAAAAACGGCAGAACAATTGACCAGCTTCCTATTTCAAGTTTTGTATATAAAAACCCTGTACTTGTAAACACACCTTACAAAGAAAACTATAAAGTAACAGTTGATGACTTAAAATCTGTTGGTGATGACCTTTATAAAGCTGAAATTATATTCCTTAACACAGGTTCATATAAATTCAGAGATAAGGATTTTGGAAAATATGTAAATAACTTCCCATCACTTTCTCCAGAGGCAGCTCTTTTCATAAGAAAAGAACTTCCTAATGTTAAGGCTGTAGCTATAGATACAATAAGCATTGAAGACCTTGCAGCTGGCCCAGAAACAAACTTTGCTGTTCATAACGGTCTTCTTAATGAAACAAACTTTGACGAACGTTCAATAGTTATATTTGAAGACTACAATCCAAAGCCTATAATTGACAAAAAACTTATTTCAGCTGTTGCAGCACCTTTAAGAATTAAAAACCGTGACGGCAGCCCTGTAAACATTGTTGTTGAGTACGAAAACTAAGATACATTTTCGTCAAAGGCTCATTTCATTCAA
>CALWHO010000123.1 GCA_944380405.1 uncultured Lachnospiraceae bacterium | reverse complement strand
TATGTAATAAGGAATATTGTCTATATTATCCATTAACATAAATTTTACTTTCCATATTATTATAACACATAAATTATAAAAAAGTGGATACTCAATATCTATAAAAAATATTAATTGAGTATCCATTATAAATTGTTTATTTAGTAGAATTTTACTTAATTAAACCTGTCCAAATTTCAAAATCATCATTTTTTTGGTAATAATGACTATTGGCAGCCTCCATAATCTGATAATAACCCCAGAAATTAACATCAACATCTGTAAATGAAATGAGGCTATCTGAATTTAAATCAATATACCCTTTATCTGCATTTCTTTCAAGCATACTATTAACTATTGTAATTGCTTCCGCACGGGTAATGCTATTATTTGGTCTGAATGTTCCATCAGGATATCCTGTTATCCATCCTGCTTTTATGGAGCTTATGATGTCATTATAAAACCATTCATATGGATATACGTCAGAAAATATATTTTCGCATTCTGACTTTTTACCTGCAAAACGCATAGCCATTGCTGTAAACTCTGCACGGGTAACATTTCTTTCAGGTTCAAATATATTATTTCCAACGCCAGCAATAACACCTGTTTCTGCAAGTGTATTTACTGCATCTTTGTACCATGCATCTTCATCAATATCAGTAAAAATGTTTATACCATCTGTATCTTTAGTTCCCATAAGGCTATAGAATATCTGTGCTGCCTCTCCACGGGTAATATTTTTTTCAGGAGCCATTGTGCCATCTGGATAACCGCTTATGTATGCATTATGGATTAAAAAATCAAGTCTTTCCCACACAGCGTATAAATCAACATTTTCACTTGGCATTTTAAATATATCTCCTGCTGTGTATTCTACATCACCATTTTCTTCACTGCTCCAGCCAATAAAAATCATTCCTTCAGGTATAGTAAACATATTATCTTTTACTGTTACCTCTCTGCCTGGGTAGTAGTTTTTATCTTTTTCAACTTCATCACCATTATGATATTTTACATAATAACCATCATAACTGCTTCCACCACCTGAACCTCCAGAGCTTGATTTTTTGCTCCAATGTGCGGTAAATGTCAAATCGCCTATAATACTTCCGGCAGCAATATTTAAATCTTTTTTAGGCTCACTTTGTCCTGAATATGTCCAGCCATCAAATGTATACCCTGATTTTGTTGGGTTTTTCAGTTCAATATTGTTTTCAACTGTATAACTTGTTGGATTTTCATTACTATTTTCTCCACCATCAAGTTCATAATTAATACTGTATGTAATTGGACTATAGTCTGCTTCCACAACAATGTTAGATGTTGGCTTTACAATATCTTCTGTAACACTCCATGTACCTGTATATCCATTTTTTTCAGGCACTTTTGGAAAATCTGAAACTAATAATGTACTTAATTTTGATACATATTTTGTATCAATTATGTTATTGTCTGCCTTAAATGTAACAGAATAAGGATTTTGGATATTAACCTCACCTGTTAATGATATATTATTTGTGTTTGTCCATCCTAATGCGTCAAACTCACTTTGTGAAGCAGTCCATACAAATGTATTTGTTTCTCCTGCCTTGGAAGTATAAACTGTTCCATCTTTTAAATTCCAGTCAAGGGAAATGTATTCATAATCATTCCAATTGTCACTTACAATTTCCGTTTCACCAAAAAAACTTAATAAATACTCTGATATAAATTCTTCAGAGGTATCATATACTTCTTTAAGCGTAATAATTTCATATGTATTTATATCGCTTTCATATTCTGATGCAGCCACATAATATAAGTTTTCAGGAGCTTTTGTTAAATCAACATGAATATAATACTGTTTTCCTGTAGAAGTATATACTGTTTTGTCTGCACTATACCATGGTCCATACCAGCTGTCCCCAACTTCTTTTCCTTCTATATCAAGCTGATAGTAGTCATCGCCTTTTCTTTCGTGTGATTCAAATTGGATTCTTAAAATGTTAGGACTTCGGCCAAATTCAAATACGCCTTGGCTATTTCTGTCACCTGTTGAATCATACCACTTGTACCAGAAAAAAACATCTCCCTTTTCTTCTCCAGCTAAAGGATGATTTATTATAGGTTCTATTTGCGTTTCAAAATACACATTTATAGGAATCTTAACAGTTTCTCCACTGTTAACAACCCACTCTTCCCATGTAAACTGTCCATTTTTTCTTGCCTTAACTCTAAACTTCACTTCAGGCTCTTCCAATTTTCCTCCAGACTTTATAGTCACAGTATCAGAAGTCACATTGGAATTTAACGTAAGTTCTTTTCCATTCATAATCCAAATTGCTTTTGTATAACCCTCTTCAACCTGAGCATTTTCAGATATTTCAGGAAGTGTATAGCTTTCATCAAAACTCCAAAGGCCATTATTTTCAACATAACATATAGACTGGTTATAGAGTTTTTTCTGTGTTTCTTTTATGCTGCCTGTTGCTGTTTCTGACTCATAAAAATTAACATCTATAGGATATGATATTGTATCTTTATCCGCCTGATTTCCGCCAGCCTTAATCATAAATGTATCATAAACATCTTTATCAGGCATAACAACAGTTCTTGGCGGATATTCAAACCCTGCTCCAGAAGTGTAAAATTTAAATGCCTTTGAATCGTATCCGCTTACGTCTGTACTTTCAACAATTATTGTACGTATTGGAAGATAATTTAAATTATAATTACCACTCCACTGTGTAAAAAATGCTTCTGACCCAATTGTCTTAACACTTTCTGGAATTACAACCGTTAACGCAACATCTGCAAATGCACAGGCAAACGCACGATTTCCAATAGTTTCCAAACCATCAGGAAGTGTAAAATCTATAATATCAGAATTATTATTATATTTATATTTTGTTGTAACAAAATTTAATGATGTACATCCTAAAAAGGCACTGCTTCCTATTGTTTTTAAAGTATCCGGCAAAACTATACCTTTTAAATTTTTGCAGTCTCCAAATGCCCGTGTACCAATATCCATAACTTTTGTATTTGATAAATCAATAACACCATTAATTAAAGAGCCTTGAGCCACATTACCTTTTATTGATTCCAGATTAATTGCATTTGTAAAATCTATGGATACAACTGTATAATTTCCTTCATTGTAATAAGTTGCAACATCACCTATTTTGTCTTTCTCATAAGACCATTGATCTGTAAATCCATACTGTGCAATTTCTTTTACGTTTTCTGGCACTTTAATTGAAACATAAAGTTCATTCTTATCTGGATTTACAGTGTCATACCATGTTTTTGAAATACCATAATATATATCATTTTTAATTATCATATTTTCTTTTGGCACTTCAATAGGGTTATCGATAGACATACCTTCAGAATTTGAGCCAAAAAAACTTACACTATTTAAGCTTTCAAATCCTTCATCTTTCTCTGCATTATTATCTATAACACTTATAGTACCGTCTACACCATCTTTTCCATATTCTAATATATTATCTTTCTTTGATGTGCATTTATTATAATCTTCATTGCATACTTCACATTCTGAATTTATACTTTCTTCTGTGCATAATGTATCACATCTGCATACTTTATATTCATCTGCCTCGTTATAGCTGCAATTATTCAAACCTTCCAAACATGCTGCACATCCTAAATCAATACTACCCTCTGTACAAAGCTTATTACAGCTGCATACCCTATTTTCTTCAATTTTGTTTTCTGCAAATGATAATACCGTAACCACATTTAATGATATGGCTAATGAAATAAGTATTGCAAAAAATCGTTTTTTCATACTTTTTACCTCCTTATATTTTTAGAAATATAAAGCCTTCAAAAGTGTAAATAAAATACTTTTTATTTATTCAGTTGTTATAATAAAAAATATTCAAAAAGTACACATTTTGCGACAATAATATAATCAAAAAGTACACATTATGACACATGTTTTTATTATTTTTATATAGTTAAATTTCGTTTTTATTATATTAATAAATTATCATAATAAAAAAATCAAGCAGAATATTTTTGTTTATTCATCAAATTTTTATCTATTTATTGAAAATTCCTGTAGATTATGTAATAATTATTTTCTAAATATAAGTCTTTCAAAATGTGTACCTTTTGACAGTAATAAAATTAATCATTTACTCTCAAATTTCTCATTCTCCTATAAAATGTTGATTCGCTCATTTGGCATATTTCCAATAATTTTGATAGTGACAGCTGCTTATTTTCCCATCTTCTTACAAGCATTAAAAAATTATCAGGCAGCTCCTTTTCAGGTCTTCCAAAACGTACTCCTCTTTCTTTTGCAGCAGCAATGCCTTCTGCCTGCCTTTGTCTTATGCAGCTTCTTTCGTTTTCAGCCACAAATGAAAGCACTTGCAGTACAATATCACTTAAAAAAGTACCCATCAAATCCTTACCACGCCTTGTATCTAAAAGAGGCATCTCTAAAACAACAATATCAACGCCCTTTTCTTTTGTAAGTATTCTCCATTGCTCTAAAACTTCATCATAATTTCGTCCCAATCGATCTATACTTTTTATATAAAGCAAATCGTCTTTTTTTAGCTTTTTAGCCAGTTTTATATACTCTGGTCTTTGAAAATCTTTTCCAGACTGTTTGTCCATATATATATTTTCTGGAGGAATATCCAAATCTCTTAAAGCGATAATCTGACGATCCTCATTTTGTTCTTTTGTACTTACTCGTATATAACCATAATTTTTCCCCATATAATCCTCCTTATATCAATATTAAATACACATTTTAGCGTTATTATATATACATAAAAGCTTTCTAATACTGCTTTAAATCAAACTACATTTTTTGCTTACATTTTTCATATTGACAAAATTTGATTTGAGAAATATAATAAACACATCAAAATATTTTGATGTGAGGTGATAGTGTTGGATACTTCCTACGAAAGAAATGCAAAAGTTTTTAAAGCCTTTTGTGATGAAAAACGACTTGCTATATTAGACCTTTTAAGAGACGGCGAAAAATGTGCTTGCGTACTTACAGAAGAAATGAATATAGGTCAGTCATCTCTTTCATACCATATGAAAATACTTTGCGAATCAGGCATTGTAGACAGCAGACAGGAAGGAAAATGGACTCACTACAGCATAAGCAAAAACGGCAGCATATACGCCGAAAAACTTTTAAAAGAAATTACTACACCAAATACTGAAAAATAAATTATATGCCATCTTTTGATGGCTATTTATATGACAAACACATCAACTTTTTTTGATATGAAATTTATAGGAGGTGCTTTATGGAAGCATTAAAAGAAGTCTGGCTTTTCTTCCAAAATGAAATTCTTGCTATGTCATGGTTAAATAACTTAATTAATTTTTTACTTACAAAAACAGGAATTGATACTTCATCAAAATTTGGTGGAAGTCTGCAGTTTTTTATATACGATGTAATTAAAATAACAATACTTCTTCTCTTTTTAATATTTATGATATCCTATATACAAAGCTACTTTCCTCCAGAAAGAAGCAAAAAAATTCTTGGAAGATTTAAAGGTATATGGGCAAATATTATTTCTGCCCTTTTAGGCACCGTAACTCCTTTTTGCTCCTGCTCGTCAATACCCCTTTTTATGGGCTTTACAAGTTCAGGACTGCCTTTAGGTGTTACATTTTCATTTTTAATATCATCACCAATGGTTGACCTTGCAAGCCTTATACTTCTGGCAAGCATATTTGGATTTAAAATAGCTATTGTGTATGTTATTATAGGTCTTGCAGTTGCCGTTATAGGCGGAACAATAATAGAAAAGCTTGGTATGGAAAAATACGTTGAGGATTTTATATTAAATGCACCTCACTTTGATGTTGATATGCCATCTCTTACAAAAATAGACCGTTTAAACTATGCAAAGGAACAGGCACTTTCAACATTTAAAAAGGTATTTCCGTATATACTTATAGGTGTTGGCATAGGTGCAGTTATCCATAACTGGATACCAGAAGATATTATTCAGTCTCTTCTTGGCACAAATAATCCTTTTGGTGTTATTATTGCCGTTATAGTTGGTACACCTATGTATGCCGATATATTTGGAACAATACCTGTAGCAGAGGCACTTCTTTATAAAGGTGCTCAGCTTGGCACAATACTTGCATTTATGATGTCTGTCACAACTCTTAGCCTGCCATCAATAATAATGCTTAGAAAGGCAGTTAAGCCAAAACTTTTGGTGCTTTTTATATCAATATGTGTTGTTGGAATTATAATTGTAGGCTACATCTTTAATTTTCTTCAATTTTTATTTATATAATTAACGGAGGTTATATTTATGGGTTTATTTGGTAAGAAAAAAACAGAAAACGTATCACCTAAAACAGAAAATACATCTAATGCCGTTTCAGGCTCTAAAATGAATGTTAAAATTCTTGGCTCTGGCTGCAAAAACTGCAACGACCTTGAAGCAGCCACAATAGATGCTCTTAACTCAATGGGAATTGATTTTTCTGTTGACCATGTTACAGACTTTACAGAAATTGCTTCATATGGCGTTATGTCAACACCTGCCCTCGTTGTAAATGGAAAAGTTCTTTCATACGGCAAAGTTCTTAAAAAAGATGATGTTATAAAACTTATAGAAAAAGGACAGTGATAATATATGAAACCAAAGGTAGCGTTTATATGCGTTCATAACTCCTGCAGAAGCCAGATGTCAGAGGCTATAGGCAAACTTTTGGCATCAGATGTTTTTGAAAGCTATTCTGCCGGCACAGAAACAAAGCCACAGATAAATCAAGATGCTGTACGAATTATAAAAGAAAAATATGGCATTGATATGGAAAAAGAACAATATTCAAAAACTCTTTCAGAAATACCGCCTGTAGACATAGTTGTAACTATGGGTTGTAATGTTCAGTGTCCTTTTCTTCCTTGCAGCCACAGAGAAGACTGGGGTCTTGACGACCCAACAGGAAAAAGCGATGCAGAGTTTATGGAAACAATAAATATAATTGAAAACAAAATAAATGACCTTAAAAACAGAATAATAAATAATAAATAATAATTTATAAAAAAACACTCTCCCTTATATTTTCAGGGAGAGTATTTTTTTACTCATATTTTTCTATTTTAAATACATTAATTACATCTGCATCAGGACAGCAAAACCTTATATCGCCCTCTTGGCTTAAAGGCGGCATACCGCCATATCGCATTATATCCACATAAGGAAAAGCCACATGACAAGCCATAGGACAAAGCTTTCCTCTTTCAGTATCAAAATCAAAGCTATCCCCTATTTTATGCCCGTGATGACAGCCATATTTCCCTTTTTTATCTATAACCGTAATCTTAATTTTAGGCTTTTTCATATCTACACCCCCAATAAAATTCATATTAAATATAATACAATAACTTTTTAAAATTACAAGCACAAAAAGCAGACTGCATTATATATGCAGCCTGCTTCTTTAAAAGGATGGTATTATGGTATGTAACTAAAGTTACAATTATTTAAGTTTGATACCTTCGCTGTATAATTCATAAGGACGTGTGCCTGTAATATCAACTACGTCTTTTGTAATAGCTTCGCCCTTCTTAACGTCTTTAAGAAGTGTTGTACCGTTAAGGAGATAGAAAGGAGCTACATTTTCAGCATCTTTCATTTCCCAAAGTTCTGGAACAAGACCATCAATTGAGTGGTGGTGACCTGCTACTTTAAGAACTGTACCAGCTGGAATGTCTTTCTGAGCAACACCAGCCATTACAGATACCTGACGGCATTCTGGATGTGTACCTATGCCCATAAAGTCACCAAGGAGAATTGATGTAGGTGTTTCAAGACCCATGAAGTGATATGGAAGGTAGATGCAGCAGTATTTTTTGTTTTTGCTAACAACATGACCTTTACCAATGAGTATTTCCCACATCTTTTCGTTTTCGCATTTGATTACGATAAATTCGCCGCCGGCAAAGCTTGCTTCATCTGTTGCACGAAGGTTGCAAAATACATCAACAACGCCTGTTTTATTAAGTATACCGCCATCTTCTACTGGGCAGAAAATGTCAGCAAGTTCGCTTATTTTAGCTACTGGGTAGTTTAAGCGTCTGTCAGATGGAACATAACCTGTGATGTTTGATACAAGGTTCATTTCACAAAGGTCAGCTGAAATAACTGCCATGTATTTTTCAACTAATTTACGACGTTTTTCAAGTGTTTCAACGCCTTCATAGTGCCATACTTCTTTCATACCAGGAATGTTTTCGTGAGGATAGTTTGGTCCTTCCATGTATGTAAATTCTGCTGTGTCTATATCCCAAACAAAGTCATATTCACTTGCTTTACCAATACATACAATATCAAGACCTAAAAGTTTACCCCATGAATAAAGATCTAAAAGGTTTCTTGGCTGGTCACCATTTACAAGTGCATATACAGCGCCGTTTTCAGCTGCAATCTGGTTTAACATTGGACCGCATACGCTGTCTGTTTCTTTTGAAACCATATAAACATTGATTTTTTTCTTAAGAGCGTCAACAGCTATGTCTGAGCTTACAGCTGTGTTGCCTGTACATTCAACAAGAGCTGTGATGTTGCTTTCAAGAGCTAAACGATAGTCGCTGATGATTATTATTGCATCTTCTGCGGCTTCTTTAACCTGCTCTGCTGTTTCACAGATAACAAGCTTGTCCTTGTCATAACCGATTTCTGTTAATACATCAACACATTCATCTGTGTGTCTTGATGAAATAAGTCTTAATTCCATATTTTTTACTTTAGGAATTTGTGCTAATAATGTATAACCGTAACCTTTTGTAGCACCAATAATACCTACAATTGATTTTTTACCTTCAGTATTTTTCAATAAATTTGTATAATCCATATCGCCAAATCCTTTCTTTGTTTATTGTTTTTATCTATATATATGTATAGCAAATACCGTGCCAACACAAAAAATCATATATAAACGCAAAAAATAGCCTTAAAATAGTAAATATTGTATCAAAACTCAACATATATCAGTTTTTATATGTTGCATTTATTGCAACAGTTTAAAATATGTTGCATAGATGTTGCAAACAAAACATATGTAAATGTTGCATTATTGTTTTAATTATATACTAATACAGAAAAACACACCACTTTTTTTAAAAATGGTGTGTTTAAAATTAGGGGAGTATTAGGTTTTTAAGTTTTAATTAGTGTTCTGTATGTTCAAGTCTTTTAAGACCCTCTATAACTATGCCATTTTTGTCAGCATAGTCCCATAAAGCTGCATTTACTGCTTCTTCGGCTAAAAGTGAGCAGTGTACCTTTACAGGTGGAAGTCCGTCAAGAGCCTCCATAACAGCCTTATTTGTAACTTCAAGAGCTTCTTTAATTGTTTTACCTTTTACAAGCTCTGTTGCCATGCTGCTTGTGGCAATAGCCGCACCACAGCCAAATGTTTTAAATTTCGCATCAATAATTACGTCATTTTCAATTTTTAAATCTATTTTCATAATATCGCCGCATTTAAGGTTTCCAACTGTGCCTGAACCATCGGCGTCAGAAATTTCTCCCATGTTTCTTGGGTTCATAAAATGATCCATTAC
>CALWHO010000122.1 GCA_944380405.1 uncultured Lachnospiraceae bacterium | reverse complement strand
TTGCTGTTGGCGTTGATGCCGTAAATGGTATGGTTGCTATTAATGGCTGGGAAAAAATAAGCGAAGTTTCTGCCGTTAAGCTTTGTCAGGAAATGGCATCATACGGCGTTAAAACTATAATTTATACAGATATTTCAAAAGACGGAATGATGATTGGACCTAACATAGAAACAACATCTGAGCTTATTGAAAAAACAAAGGTTAATGTTATTGCATCAGGCGGCATTACAACTATGACAGACCTTGAAAAGGTTGAAAAAATAGGCTCTTATGGTGCTATTATTGGAAAGGCAATTTATCAGGGTGCTCTTAATCTTGCGGAAGTTATACAGCATTTTGAAAAAAACAGTGAAAGAATGTGATTTATATGCATACAAAAAGAATAATACCTTGCCTTGACGTAAATAACGGCAGAGTTGTTAAGGGTGTTAATTTTGTAAACTTAAGAGATGCAGGTGACCCTGTTGAGATAGCTTCATTTTACAATAAGTCAATGGCTGACGAAATTGTATTTCTTGATATAACAGCATCTTCTGATGCAAGAAATATTATGCTTGATGTTGTAAGAAGAACAGCAGAGCAGATTTTTATACCTCTTACTGTTGGAGGCGGCATTAGAACTATTGAAGATTTCAGAATGATATTAAGCGCTGGTGCTGACAAAATTTCCGTTAACTCAGCAGCTCTTAAAAGACCTGAGCTTATTAAAGAAGCTGCTGAAAAGTTCGGAAGCCAGTGTGTAGTTGTTGCCATAGACGCCAAAAGAAGAGAAGGCGGCGGATTTGACGTATACCTTAATGGCGGCAGAGTAAACACTGGAAAAGATGCCATAGAATGGGCAAAAGAAGCCGAAAGCCTTGGTGCAGGCGAAATTCTTCTTACAAGTATGGACTGTGACGGAGTTAAAAATGGTTACGATATAGAGCTTACAAAGGCTATTGCTTCTGCTGTAAGAATACCTGTTATTGCATCAGGTGGAGCAGGAGAAATGGAGCATTTTTATGATGCCCTTACAGAAGGCGAAGCAGATGCTGCTTTAGCTGCAAGCCTTTTCCATTTTAGAGAAATGGATATAAAAGACCTTAAACAATATCTCAAAGAAAAAGGGGTGCCTGTTAGATTATGAGTTTTGATTTTGTTGGTAGCTTAAAATTTGATAAAAACGGACTTATACCTGTAATTACACAGGATTACGAAAACGGACAGGTGCTTATGCTTGCCTATGCCAACAAAGAAGCTGTTGAGCTTACACTTGAAAAAGGTACAGTTCATTATTATTCAAGAAGCAGACAGGAACTTTGGCATAAAGGCGATACATCAGGTCACTTTCAGCATGTAAAAGAAATTTATTTTGACTGTGATGCTGATGCACTTCTTATAAAGGTAATTCAGGACGGGGCAGCATGCCATACTGGCAAAAGAAGCTGTTTTTACCGTGACTATACAGGCAGGGAGGTATTATAATATGTATCATAACGAAGTGCTTTATGAACTTTATAAAGTAATTCTTGATAGAAAACAAAATCCAAAAGAAGGTTCATATACAAACTACCTTATGGAAAAAGGTATTGATAAAATACTTAAAAAAGTTGGCGAAGAAACAACAGAAACAATTATTGCCGTTAAAAATAACAGCAAAGAAGAAACAGTGTATGAGCTTTGCGACCTTTTATACCATTTATCTGTAATGATAGAAGAAATGGATATTACTTGGGATGACGTTTTTGAAGAGCTGGCAAGAAGAGAGCTTAAAGAAGGCAATCTTAAAAAGTTTAATACTAAAGGTGAAATATAAGCAGGAGGTCTTTTATGAATTCAGTTACATTTTATAGTGGCTCAGATGGCATGATGGTTGTTTGGGGTGCTGTTATATTTGTTGCATTGATACTTATTTTCTGCTGGATAGTTAAATACAGCCCTTGG
Source organism: uncultured Lachnospiraceae bacterium (assembly GCA_944380405.1). Lineage (GTDB taxonomy): Bacteria > Bacillota > Clostridia > Lachnospirales > Anaerotignaceae > HGM11808. The sequence goes on along the minus strand of CALWHO010000122.1, from coordinate 2,700 downwards.
TTTAGAAAAAAGAAATGATTTTTTCAGGCGGGAGTCAATTAAAGTGACGCCTGCCTGTTTTGCGTATTAAATAGTGTTCAAATATTGAAAAGCTATTGAAAAGATTTTAAATATGTTTTATGGTATAATTTTTCTGTTTAAATAATAAACAGGAGGTTTTCATATGAAACAGAGTAATTTAAAAGGTATTTTAAAAATATTTTCAGTGCTTTTTGTAATATTTTATGCAGTGTTTTATTTTATTTTAGGTACTGCAAGCGGTATGTTTGGAGAAAAAATAATTATTATTTCTTCTCTTATAGTGGGATTTATGGCTGCTTTTATTGTCTTAAATATATATAGCCATATTTCCTCTTTTAAAAATGGTGGAAAAAAATAAAGGAGGACTTTATTTATGAAATATTGTGTTGAGTGTGGCACACGCCTTGAAGAGAGACCTCTTGAAGGTGAGGGCATTATACCATACTGTCCAAAATGCAATGAATTTAGATTTCCTATATATAGCTGTGCTGTAAGTATGGAGATACTTAATCCTGATAAAAATAAGGTTTTACTTATAAAGCAGTATGGCAGAGATTTTAATATACTTGTGGCAGGATACATAAACAAAGGCGAAAGCGCTGAAAACGCTGTTAAAAGAGAAGTAATGGAAGAAATAGGACTTGATGTTTCAAATATTAAGTTTAATAAAAGTAAGTACTTTGAGCCAAGTAATACCCTTATGGTTAATTTTTCATGTGTGGCAGACACAGAAGATTTAAGCCATATGACAAATGAGGTTGACAGTGCGAAATGGTATCCTTTTAAGGAAGCAAAAAAAGAAATTAAGCAAGGCTCTTTGGCACATGAATTTTTGCTTAATTTTTTAAACTGTGCCAAATGAAATATAGTATAATTAACTGTTGAAATAAAACACATGTTATTATACAATTAATAAATATGTGTATTTTTAAAACTGGGAGGAAAAAATATGTTACTTAGAAAATTAGCTGCTTTAGCAGTTGCTGGAGCATTGGCACTTTCTTTTGCAGGCTGTTCTTCTGATGATGCTTCATCTGCATCAAGCAATGAAGCAAGCGTATCTGTTGAAGTTACAGAAGAAGGAAATGAAATTCTTGAAAAGGGTAAAGAAGCTGTTGCTGCTATTGAAAACTACAACAGCAATATGACACTTTCTTTTGAGTTCCTTAATGAAGAGGGAACATCAAGTGCTGTTGTTGAAACAGCTGTAACAGACACAGCTGCAGGAAAAAGCTATGTTATTTCTTCAGAAGGAAATGGCGAAGACATGGGTTCTTCTGAAATCTATGTTAGAGTTGAAAATGGTGAAAACTACCTTTATGTAAGCGATGGTACTAACTGGTACAAAACACCTATTGATGACGAGTCTTTAAAATATGCTGCTGGACAGTATAATGTTAAAGATATTTTGTCTACTCTTCTTAATGCAGTAGACGGTCTTGGCGATGTAACAGAAGAAGATGTAAATGGTGTTGCATGCTATAAGGCAACAGGCGTTATAGCAGAAGAAAATGTTCCTTCTACACTTATTAATACAGGTGCATTTATTGCAACAGGCATGGTTACACTTACAGAAAGCCATCTTGAAGGTGCATCAGCTATTCCTGTTACATTCTACTTTGATAAAGAAACAGGCGATGTAGTTAAGTTTTCTTTTGATGCAGGTCAGGCTTATCAGACAATTTCTGATAACGTATTTGCCCTTGTAGAAGGTACAGAAGGATACGAAGATGCACAGAAACTTGTTATAAATGAGTATTATCTTGAATACACAGTTGAAAACATTAATAATGCTTCTGAAATTCAGTTCCCGGCAGAGCTTGACAGTGCAACAGAACTTACAGAAGACACAGCAGCTACAGATACAGCAGCAGAAGATGCAGCTGCTTCATCAGCACAGTAATTATAAATAGATTAAGGAGTTTGAAAAAATGATAAGTGCAAACGGCGTTACTTTGCAGTATGGCGGCAGAGTACTTTTTAAAGATGTAAATATAACATTCAGTAAGGGAAACTGCTATGGTCTTATAGGTGCCAACGGAGCAGGTAAATCTACATTTCTTAAAATTCTTGCAGGAGATATAGAGCCTAACAAAGGCGATGTTTTTATTACACCTGGCGAAAGACTTTCTGTACTTAAACAGGACCACTTCGTATTTGACGATTTTGATGTAGTGGAAACTGTTCTTTACGGAAATAAACGTCTTTACGATATTATTAAAGAAAAGGAAGCTCTTTACTGTAAGCCAGATTTCAACGATGAAGACGGTATTAAGGTATCAGAGCTTGAGGCAGAATTTGCAGAGCTTGATGGCTGGAATGCAGAAAGTGATGCACAGATACTTCTTAATGGTCTTGGTGTTACAAATGAATTCCATTATATGAAAATGAGTGAGCTTTCTGGTAATCAAAAAGTTAAGGTACTTCTTGCACAGGCTCTTTTTGGTAACCCGGACATACTTCTTCTTGACGAGCCTACTAACCACCTTGATATTGCTTCAATTAAGTGGCTTGAAGAGTTCCTTATGAACTTTGAAAACACAGTTATAGTTGTATCTCACGACAGACATTTCCTTAATAAGGTATGTACTCATATTGCAGATATTGACTATGGCAAGGTTACACTTTTTGTTGGTAACTACGACTTCTGGTATCAGTATACACAGATGACTCAAAGAC
>CALWHO010000121.1 GCA_944380405.1 uncultured Lachnospiraceae bacterium | reverse complement strand
GTATGTGGTATGGCTAAAAGCGGTATTTCAGCAGCAGAGCTTTTAAATAAATTAGGTGCTGATGTTACACTTCAGGACAAAAAAGAAAAAACTGACCTTGGTGATTTATCATATATTGAAAATCAGGGCATAAAATTATATTGCGGTAAAAATCCAGACGAAATAGTTACTGATTTTGATTTTTTAGTTGTAAGTCCTGGTATACCATCAAGTCTTGAGTTTTTTGATGTGGCAGACAAAAACAACATTCCTGTATTAAGCGAAGTTGAGCTTTCATATCTTATTACACCTTGCCCAGTTGTGGCTATTACAGGTACAAACGGCAAAACAACAACTACTGCCATTACAGGAGAGATTATTAAAAAGAAATTCCCATCAGCAGCAGTTGTAGGTAATATTGGCGTGCCATATTCTTCAATGGTTCAATCTCTTACAGAAAAAGACTATGTTGTGGCAGAAATAAGTTCTTTTCAGATGGAAAGAGCAAATGAATTTCATCCACACATAAGTGCAGTATTAAACATAACACCTGACCATTTGGACAGACACAAAACTCTTGAAACATACATTGAAATGAAAGAAAGAGTATTTAAAAATCAGACATCAAGTGACTACTGCATACTTAACTGGTGTGACGAAACAACAAGAAAAATGGCAGATAAAACAGCAGCTAAGGTATTTTTCTTCTCCAGCGGTGAAAAGCTTGACGAAGGCATTTACATGGACGGCGACGACATATTTATTAAGTGGCAGGGCATTGACGAAAAGCTTATAAACATACACGACCTTAAGATACTTGGAACACACAATTACGAAAACGTAATGGCTGCATCTGCAATGGGTATATGTGCAGGAGTAGATATTGAAAGCATAAGAGAAGTTCTTAAAAACTTCGGCGGTGTTGAACACAGAATTGAGTTTGTAAAGACTGTTGACGGTGTTGACTACTATAACGACAGTAAAGGTACAAACACAGACGCTGCCATAAGAGGCATTATGGCTATGGTTAAGCCATGTGTACTTATAGGCGGAGGATATGACAAAGGCTCTGAGTATGATGACTGGGTTGAAAAGTTTGAAGGCAGAGTTAAAAAGCTTGTACTTATAGGAAAGACTGCTGAAAAAATAGCTCTTTGCTGTGACAAACATGGCTTTAAGGATTATGTATTTGCAGGTACATTTGAAGAAGCTGTAAATATTTGCAAAGAAACTGCAAAGTCAGGCGACTGCGTACTTCTTTCACCTGCTTGTGCAAGCTGGGATATGTTCAAAAGCTATGAACAGCGTGGAGAAATATTCAAGGAAATGGTAAGAAGTTTTTAAAATAAATTTGGAAGAGAAGGGAGGAGGATTAATATGGCAGGCAGAAAAGCAGCCATGAATAAAAGGCTTAAGCACAAAAGAAAAGCTGGCAGCTTTGATTTTACACTCCTTTTTGTTATTATATTACTCCTTCTTTTTGGTATAGTAATGGTTTTTAGTGCCAGCTACTATTATGCCCTTACAAGTGCGAAGTTTAATAACGACATGTATTACTTTGTTAAAAGGCAGATAGCATGGGCAGGCATTGGACTATGTGCAATGGTATTTACTATAAACATGCCATATAAAGTTATACGAAAGTTTGCTTTTATATCCTATGTGGCAATAGTTATATGTCTTGTACTGGTTCTTATTATAGGTAAGGATATAAATGGTGCCAAAAGATGGCTTGGTATAGGTCCTATAGGTTTTCAGCCATCAGAGGTTGCAAAGACTGTTGTAATACTTTTTATGTCCCACTACATAGCGTCACATAAAGGTATTTTAGGAACTTTCAAAGGTTTTATAAGGTGCTGTCTAATTTTGGGTATACCGGTAGCACTTATTGCCGTTGAAAACCTTAGTACAGCCATAGTTGTAACGGGTATTGGTGTTGCAATAATGTTTGTTGCCAGTCCTAAAATTTGGTACTTTGTGGCTATGGGTGGCATTGGTGCAGGTGGTCTTGCGGTAATGCTGCTGCTGCCTGATTTTGCATACAGAATGGACCGTATTAAATACTGGCTTGACCCATTTTCAGACCCTGACCACAAAGGCTTTCAGATTATACAGGGGCTTTATGCTGTTGCTTCTGGTGGTATATTTGGCCTTGGTCTTGGTCAAAGCAGGCAAAAGACATATTTACCTGAGCCTTATAACGACATGATTTTCTGTATTATATGTGAAGAGCTGGGGATGGTAGGTGCTGCAATAGTAATACTGCTTTTTGTTGTGCTTATATGGCGTGGTGTTAAAATTGCCATGGAGGCGGAGGACATGTACGCTTGTCTTGTGGCTACCGGTATTACGGCTTTTATAGGCATACAGGTTATTATTAATATATCTGTTGCCACAAACTCAATGCCAAATACAGGTATGGCACTTCCGTTTATAAGCTATGGTGGTTCAGCTCTTGTATTTACACTTATTGCTATGGGTATGTTACTTAATATATCTAAATTCAGCAGAAACCGTGATTAAAAAATATTGACAAAGCAAAAGTAATTTTATAAAATATATTTTAATCTGAAAAAGACTGTGAACAAGAGGAGTAAGCAGAAAGAGGCTTTATAGAGAGAAAAACCTGTGTTTTTATCACAGCTGAAAGGTTTTTTAAGTATTCGCTGCCGAATGTAGCTTGGGAGTTTGCAAGGGGAAATGAAAAAAAGTACCTTTGTACGGTTTAAGGCACCGTTATATGCCAAAGAGAGTTTTCGCTTACAAGCGGAAAAATAAAGGTGGTACCACGGAGTTTTCGTCCTTTCTATGGATGAAAACTCCTTTTTTATTTGATTAAATAATTTTGGAGGTAAAAACCAATGATTAAAGAACTTAACAAAGTTTATGATCCATCGGTTGTTGAAGAAAGACTTTACAACAATTGGTGTGAGAAAAAGTATTTTCATGCGGAAGTAAATAAAAACAAAAAACCATATACAATAGTTATGCCGCCACCAAACATCACAGGTCAGCTCCACATGGGTCATGCACTTGATAACACTCTTCAGGATATTCTTATCCGTTGGAAAAGAATGTCTGGTTATAATGCCCTTTGGGTTCCAGGTATTGACCATGCCAGCATTTCAACAGAAGTAAAGGTAGTTCAAAAGCTTGCTGAAGAAGGTCTTAAAAAGACAGACATCGGCCGTGAAGAATTCCTTAAAAGAGCTTGGGACTGGAAAGAAGAATACGGCGGAATTATTCTTAATCAGCTTAGAAAGCTTGGCAGCAGCTGTGACTGGGACAGAGTAAGATTTACTCTTGATGAAGGCTGCTCAGAAGCTGTACTTGAAACATTTATGCGTCTTTACAAAAAAGGCTACATTTACAGAGGCGAAAAGCTTATTAACTGGTGCCCAAAATGTAAAACAACTATTTCTGATGCAGAAGTAAACCACGTTGACAAGGCTGGTCATTTCTGGCACATTAATTATCCTATTGCCGGTGAAGAAGGCAGATTTGTTGAAATAGCAACAACAAGACCTGAAACTATGCTTGGCGATACTGCTGTAGCTGTTCATCCAGATGACGACAGATACAAAGACCTTGTTGGCAAAAGTGTTATACTTCCTATTGTAAACAAGGAAATCCCTGTTATTGCAGATTCTTACGTTGATATGGAATTTGGTACAGGTGTTGTTAAAATTACACCTGCTCACGACCCTAACGACTTTGAAGTTGGTGAAAGACACAATCTTCCAAGAATTAACGTAATGAACGATGACGGTACAATAAACGAAAACGGCGGAAAATACTGCGGTCTTGACAGATACGAAGCTCGTAAACAGATTGTTGAAGAGCTTGAAAAAGAAGGTCTTCTTGTTAAAGTTGAAGACATTACACACGCTGTTGGTGTTCATGAAAGATGTAATGAAGTTGTTGAACCACTTATTAAAATGCAGTGGTTTGTTAAAATGGAAGAAATGGCTAAGCCTGCTATTGACTGCTACAAAGACGGCAGTTTAAGATTTATTCCAGATAGATTTGGTAAAGTATACCTTCACTGGCTTGAAAATATCAAAGACTGGTGTATTTCACGTCAGCTTTGGTGGGGTCATCGTATACCTGCATACTACTGCCAGGACTGCGGTCACATTACAGTATCTAAAACAGCTCCTGACAAGTGTGAAAAGTGTGGTTCTACTAACCTTAAACAGGACGAAGACACACTTGATACATGGTTCTCATCTGCTCTTTGGCCTTTCTCAACTCTTGGCTGGCCACATGACACAGAAGAGCTTAAGCATTTCTACCCAACAAGCACAATGGTAACAGGCTACGACATTATATTCTTCTGGGTAATTAGAATGGTATTCTCTGGTATTGAACAGGTTGGCCAGATACCTTTCAAAGACGTATTTATCCATGGTCTTATTAGAGACGAGCAGGGCAGAAAGTTCTCCAAATCCCTTGGAAACGGTATTGACCCTCTGGAAGTAATTGAAAAATACGGTGCTGACCCACTTAGACTTATGCTTATTACAGGTATTTCACCTGGTAACGATATGCGTTTCTTCTGGGATAGACTTGAAAACTGCAGAAACTTCGGCAATAAGCTTTGGAATGCTTCAAGATTTGTTCTTATGAACCTTGAAGAAGACGACAGCAATGATCTTATTATGCTTACAGCTGCTGACAAGTGGATACTTTCTAAAGTAAATTCACTTGCTAAAGAAGTTCAGGAAAACATGGAAAACTATGAGCTTGGTCTTGCAGCTGACAAGATTACAAACTTCCTTTGGGACGAATACTGTGACTGGTATATTGAAATGGTTAAGCCTCGTCTTTACAACAAAGAAGACAAGACAAGAAAGGCTGCTTTATGGACACTTAAGACAGTTCTTATTAATGCCCTTAAGCTCCTTCACCCATATATGCCATTTATTACAGAAGAAATATTCCTTCATGTTCAGAGCGAAGAAGAAACTATCATGCTTTCAAAATGGCCTGAATACAAGGAAGAATGGAACTACAAAGATGACGAAGCAGAAATTGACGCTATCAAAGAAGCTGTTAGAAGCATAAGAAACATAAGAGCTGAAATGAACGTTGTTCCTGCTAAGAAAGCTAAAGTTTATGTAGTTTCATCAGACGAGTTTACAAGAATCAGATTTGAAAGAAGTGAAGTATTCTTCAAAACTCTTGCTTATGCCAGCGAATTACATGTTCAGGAAAACAAAGACGGCATTGGTGAAGACGCTGTATCTTGCGTAGTTGAAAATGCAACAATTTACATGCCTTTTGCAGAGCTTGTTGACATTGAAAAAGAAATAGAGCGTCTTGAAAAAGAAAGAGCAAAAATGATTAAAGAAGTAGAAAGAGTTGAAAAGAAACTTTCTAACCAGGGCTTTGTTGCTAAGGCTCCTCAAAACGTAATTGATGAGGAAAAGGCAAAGGGCGAAAAATATAAAGCTCTCCTTAGCCAGATAGAAGAAAGACTTAGCCAGATTAAAAAATAATTATTAATTTTTAATATGCCGCATGCTGTAAAGTGTGCGGCTTTTGCTGTTTTTAACAAAGTTTATTAAAAGAAGGGTATATTATAAATTATATGTTGACATATTATTTTTAGTTTATTAACATAGTAGTGGAAATATATGTTATTTAAAAATCAAGATTCATAAAAAGGAATTTTTGAGCCATATTTGGCGGTAGGTGAGGCTACCACAGGGATAAGGGTTGCTGCCGTGAAATGGTGGAGACATCATGAACTGGTTAACAGTCTATATCGTGTTTTAAGGTATAGAATAATGCAATTTCATCGCCCTGCGAAGCTAAAGCTTGAACGCATTATTTACGTTTATTAAACCTGCCAATTTTTAAGGCGGGTTTTTTTATACGGAGGTGAAAGGACATGGAAGGCGATAGTGGGGCCAGCGGTAATTGTAAGAATATTATAAAAGGATGGTTGTTTCCATGTTCTTCATTGTTGCTCGACAATTAATTTATTTTGGAAACACCACCCGTTTATTTAGTTTAAAACGGGAGGTTAATTATACATGATTAAATACTACAGAACTGACGACGGTGTAATATACGAAATTGAAGATATAGAAGACGGATGTTGGATTAAAATGGACAGGCCTACTTATGAGGAATGTACTCATATAGCCAACAAGCTTGATGTAGACATAGCCGATATAAGAGCTGCACTGGACGATGAAGAAAGTGCTCGTATAAGCCTTGAAACAGGATATACTCTTATACTTGTGGACATTGCTTCTGCTGAAGTCAGAAATAACACAGAAGCCTATACAACAATTCCTCTTGGCATAATTTTAAAGCAAAACTGCATAGTTACTGTATGCGGCAAAGAAACTCCTGTGCTTACTTATTTTACAGAAGGCAGCGTTAAGGATTTCAGCACAAAAAAGAAAATGAGGTTTGTTTATCAGATACTTTACAGAACAAGTGTTAATTATCAGCTTTGCCTTAGAGTTATAAACAGAAAAAGAACACACATAGAAGAGCGAATTAACGAAGATGACACAGAAAATGTGGACTTAATAAACCTTCACGAGCTTGAGTCCAACCTTGTATACTTCGTTACATCACTTAGAGGCAACGGAGCCGTACTTGAAAGGCTTACAAGATACGAAAGAATTAAGCAGTATCCAGAGGACAAAGAGCTTTTGGAAGATGTAATAATAGAAAATAAACAGGCTATTGAAATGACTCAGGTTTACAGAGACATTATAAACGGTACAAGAGAGCTTCTTTCAACTGTTATTAACAACCGCCTTAATAACGTAATGAAGTACCTTACATCTGTTACTATTGTACTTGCCATACCTACTGTTATTTCTGGTCTTTATGGTATGAACGTAAGCGGAGAAGGCATGCCTTTTGCTAACTTCCCAGGTGGCTTTGGTCTTATTTGTATTGTAACGGCTATTATATGTGCTATTGCAGCATTCTTATTAAGAAAAAGAAACATGCTTTAAAAATAAACGGAGAATTGCAAATATTGCTTTCTCCGTATTTTTATTATCTTATGAATTTATATGTTATTTTTTTATATTGAATTTCATATTGCAATATGGTAATATATCCGTCATGGCGAAAGAAATATAAATAAAAATATATTTTTCGGAGGATTTTATGGAAAATACAAGCTCTTTAAAATTATTTTTAAAATATTCTTCATTAAACGTATTGGGTATGGTAGGCATATCATGCTATATACTGGCAGATACATATTTTGTTTCAAAAGGTCTTGGAACATATGGTCTTTCTGCTCTTAATTTAGCGATACCAGTATTTAGCCTTATAAATGGTCTTGGTCTTATGCTGGGTATGGGCAGTGCTACAAAATACGGCATATTTAAAAGCCAGAACAAGACAGAAAGCGGCAACAAGGTATATTCCCAAACTATGATGACAGCACTTTTTTTAGGTGTTTTAATTATACTGGCAGGTATATTTTTTGCAGGAAACATTTCTTCTTTAATTGGAGCAGACGAAAATACATTTGATATGACAAAGACATATCTTCAGGTACTTATGATATTTTCTCCTGCATTTTTATTTAACTCAATTACTCTTGCATTTGTAAGAAATGACGGTGACCCAAGGCTTTCTATGTTTGCCATGCTTACAGGAAGTTTTTCAAACATAATACTTGACTATGTATTTATATTCCCTTTAAACATGGGTATATTTGGTGCTATACTGGCAACAGGAATGGCACCTATAATAAGCCTTTTGGTGCTTTCAACTCACTTTTTAAGGCGTAAAAATAACTTCCGTTTAGTTAAAACAAAAATAAACATGGATACTGAAAAGGAAGTATTCCTTATGGGTCTTCCTTCCATGATTACAGAGCTTTCATCAGGTATTGTAATACTTATATTTAACATACTTATATTAAACATAGAAGGAAATGTAGGCGTTGCAGCTTATGGCGTTATTGCAAACATTTCTCTTGTTGTAATAGCCATGTTTACAGGTATGTCACAAGGCGTTCAGCCTCTTTTAAGTGACAGCTATGGCAGAGGAAATAAGAAAAATGTAAATACTTTTCTTAAATATGCTGTTGTATCAGCAATTTTTATTGGTATAGCGGCTTATATTGTGCTTTTTATATGGGCAGAACCTATATCCAATATATTTAACAGTGAAAACAACGAAAGATTAACCGAAATAGCTGTTGGCGGCATGAAAATATATTTTACTGGAGCAGTTTTTGCAGGATTAAACATTGTGCTTTCTCTTTTCTTTACATCAACAGAAAATCCACTGCCTGCTCATGTTATAACTCTTTTAAGGGGCTTTTTTGTAATTGTGCCTATGTCATTTATACTTTCTTATGTATTAAAAATGACAGGTATTTGGCTTGTATTCCCTGTTACAGAGATTATAGTTTCGTTGGTTGCATTTATGCTTTATTTGAAAAACAGAAAAAAATATATGCTTTAATTTATAAGACCTTAAACTTATTATAATGTTTAAGGTCTTTTTATATAAAGAACAGTTTATATTGAAAGGAAAATAAAAGTGTTGTATACTAAAGTTAGCTATAGCTAACTTTACAAGAAAGGAGATTTAATATGAAGGATTATGAAAAGTTATCAAGACAGCATTTTAATAAACAGGCTGAAGCATATGATGAAAATAATACTTATATGTATTCCAGAAACGGCAAAATAAGCTGCAAATATATAGCTGATTACTTAAATGATAAAAATTATAATTCTGTGCTTGATATTGGATGTGGAACAGGGTATTTATTTGAGCTTTTAAATAGCCAAAAAGATGGAGAATATGTGGGTATTGATTTGGCTGAAAACATGATTAAAAAAGCCAAAGAAAAAAATATAAAAAACTGCATATTTTTAAATGGAAGTGCCAACAATCTGCCTTTTGAAGATGAATATTTTGATATTGCTGTATGCAGTCAAAGCTTCCATCACTATCCTTATCCCAACGATGCTATGAAAGAGGCAAAGAGAGTTTTGAAAAAAGGCGGTTTATACATAATATCTGATACTGGTGTAGGCGGCATAGGTGCGTGGATTGATAATAATTTTATATTTAAGTTTATGAATAGCGGTGATTATCACACTGAAAATAAAAACGGCATTGCAAGGCTAATGATTAAAAATGGTTTTGAAGTTATATTAAAAAAGCAGATTGAAGGTTATATATATATTGTTATTGGAAAAAAAGTATAAAAAAAGCCTCGGAAAATACCGAGGCTTTTTGCTTTATTATTTTGCAGGTGGTATAATTTCAAGCCAGTAATTATCAGGGTCATTTATGAAGTATATGCCCATTTCAGGGTTTTCAAAGCATATACATCCCATTTCTTTATGTTTTTCATGGGCTTTTTCATAGTCTTCTGCTTCAAAAGCAAGGTGGAACTCATTTTCACCAAGGTTATAAGCTTCTTTTCTGTCTTTAAGCCATGTAAGTTCAAGTGTGAAGTTTGATTTTCCATCGCCAAGGTAAACTATTATCCAGTTTCCATCTGGGTCTTCAATTCTTCTTACTTCTTCAAGACCAAGGGCATCTTTATAGAATTTTTTGCTTTTTTCAAGGTCAAGTATATTAAAATTATAGTGATTAAATTTAAACATATTTTTAGGCACTCCTTTTATTTTTGTTAGTGGCATCCACAGTCGTGGTCATGGTGATGGTCATGTCCACAGTCGCAGTGGTCATGGTGATGATGGTGGTGGTCATGTCCGCAGCCACATTCATCTTCGTCATCTTCTGTTCTGTAGCTAAAGCCGTTATCCATAAATACTGTACCGGCTTTATCAATTATGAGAAGGCTATGCTCAAATGACTGTGCATTATCTATGCCGTCTTTAATATATGCCATAAGCTCTTCAATATCCATAGCTAAAGGCAGAGAACTTAAAAGCATCTGCATTGATGATTTTCTTACTGCCATAGGCATTGAAGCAAAGTAGTTTTTCATAAATTCAATAAAATCATTGAACTTTTCTTCTTTGTATATTTCATTGGCAGGTGGAAGGCTGTCATCAATATTGAAATTAAATATTTCGTCATTAAGGTTACCATAGAAAAGTGAGCGTACAAAGCCTTCTGATGTAAGAAGTTTTGCTGTATCGTCATTTAAAGCAGAGAAGTCTTCTACCTGTTTAAGAAGTTCAAGCTCCTCTTTATTAACTTCGTTTGCTTTATCTATAAGCGGCTCAATATAGTCTTCAAGCATTGACTTAACTGTTTCGTCAAACATGCTGTCTTCAGGTGTGGATATTATTTCGCATACTTTATGGTATACATCGCTGTAACCAAATTCTGTTTCTGTAATATCGTCAAATGAGAAGCCCATATAGAAAAGTATTATAAGTGAGTTTATATCGTTAAGCATTTCCTGGAAATAGTCTTCTATATCCTGTAAAGATTCAAGGCTTGTGTTAAGGTCTGTATATTCATCATCAAGCTCTTCATCTGTAAGGTCTGTAACCTTAAGTGATTTTTTATCATCAAGATATTTAGCTATTTCCGGAAAGTATTTTCCATAGCCTTCTGTACCGTCTGGTGCACATGTGTTTTTAAATGTTTCTATTGCCACATCAACAGATTCTTTAGTTTCCGCAGCAAATGCTGTTTTAAGACTCTTTTTAACTATATCAAAATACTTATCCCTTGCCATTTTAAGTGGAACACATTTAAAAAGCTGTCCCATATAGCTTTTCTGCTGTGATGGGCTTTCTGCACTTTGTATAAACTCTATACAGTCTGTATAGAAAAGTGAAAGCTCTATTTTTTTATCTTTGTTTGTTTCGTCTTCACGATATTTTCTTATGGCTACTTCGTCACTTATTACATTTGAAATTATGTTCCAGCGTGCAAAATAGCGGTATACAGTTCTGTATATTTCAAGAATTTCGTTTTTAATTACGAAACAGTCATCAAGGGCTTTTGATTTTAATTCTTTGTCTGAAAGAATATCCTCAAGCTTTAAAATATAGTCTGTTATTTTTGATTTAATTTCTTTTATGTCGCTGTGTATTTCGTAGGCTTTTTCAGCAGCAGGCTTTTCAAGTCTTTCTTCTATATAGCTTAAAAGAAGCAGAAGGAAGCTGCCTGTTGTCTGATTATAAACATACTGAGATGAAAGAGATGCAATTTTATTTTCTAAATCATGTTTATTCATTTGAAATACTCCTTTCTTAAGCAAGGTATATTATAATTCAACATCTTTACAATAACAACCATGAAATTTTGAGTATTTAATAAGGTATGGTATAATTAAAACAAAAAACTTAAAAGGAGACAACATGAGATACGGCAAAATTACAAAAGCAATATTTAATGAAAGACCAAACAGGTTTGTTGCATTTGTGGACATAGACGGAAAAGAAGAAAAGGTACATGTTAAAAATACTGGCAGGTGCAAAGAGTTACTTATAAAGGGTGTTACTGTAATACTGGAAGAAGGCAGCAACCCTGAAAGAAAAACAAAGTATTCGCTTATAGCAGTATACAAAAAGGGTATGCTTATTAACATGGATTCTCAAAGTCCAAATGCAGCCGCATACGAAGCCCTTGAAAAAGGCATTATAAAAGAAATAGGAAAGCCTGATTTTATCAAAAGAGAGCAGAAGTACGGCGAGTCAAGATTTGACATATATTACGAAAAAGATGGCAAAAAAGGCTTTATTGAGGTAAAGGGCGTTACCCTTGAAGAAAGCGGTGTTGTAATGTTTCCTGATGCTCCAACAAAAAGAGGCGAAAAGCACATAAAAGAGCTTATAAAAGCCAAAAGCGAAGGCTATGAGGCAAGTGTGCTTTTTGTTATTCAGATGAAGGATGTTAAATACTTTACGCCAAACATAGAAAGGGATATTGATTTTGCCAATGCCCTTAAAGAAGCCCAAAAAGCAGGGGTTAATATACTTGCCTATGACTGTATTGTTGGTGAGGATTTTATGGATATAGATGAGAAGGTTGAAGTGGTTTTATAATTTGGGGCTGTTGGCTGCCGACCTTCCAGCGGATTTTCTCGTAGAGAAAATGTCGCCGGCAAATAGACGTAAAGTTATAAAAAAATATTGATTTTTATTTTGGACTGTTGGCTGTCGACCTTCTCCCTTTGGGGAGAAGCCGGCAGAAGGTTGGCTTTTCTCTATGGCAAGAGAGTTTTCTCTTAGGGGAAGGGAGAACTCGAAGTTGCGAAGGCCGTGTCCCTTCCCCTAAAACCCCAACCCATTGGCCACGCCTTTCGCTATTCGTGGCAGGGGGATTTTATTTTTTATAAATAAAAATTTTTAATTATTTTGTTAGAGGCTATAGCCGTCCACATACAAAAAAGCGTCGCCCGAAGGGGGAGAGGCGAGAGGGGGAATCGGGCTTCGCAACTCCGAGAGTACCCCTCTCGCAGAAGAAAACTTTTTTACCACATGAGAAAGCCGACCTTCCAGCGGATTTTCTCGTAGAGAAAATGTCGCCGGCAAATAGACGTAAAGTTATAAAAAAATATTGATTTTTATTTTGGACTGTTGGCTGCCGACCTTCTCCCTACAAAAAATCCGGCGGCTGGATATAGCTTTAGCAAAAATAAAAAGACAGGAAAATTCCTGTCTTTTATTTTTATCTTATTTTGCTCTTAAGTGAAAGTGTTATGAAATATATAACAGCTGCTGCAAGAACCATTGAAGCACCTGCTGATGTGTCAAGGTAGAACGACATTATAAGTCCTGCTATACCGCTGAAAAGTCCTATTACAAGTGAGTAGAAATGATACTGTTTTGAATTAAGTGATATATTTCTTGCAGCTGCCGCAGGAAGTATAAGAAGTGAGTTTATAGTAAGTATACCTATCCATTTAACAGAAAGCATTACTGAAACGGCTACCATTACAACAAATATATTTTCCATAAGGCGGTTATTAATGCCACGGCTTGCTGAAAATGATGGGTTTATACTTACAAGAAGAAGTTTATTATATATTTTTATCCAAATTATATAGAAAAGCACAAGCACAACTGCTATGGCTATTATTTCGCCATTTGTAATTGTAAGTATATCACCTGTAAGGTATGCTGAATACTTTGACATACCGCCATTTCTTGAAAGTATTACTATACCAAGGGCTATTGAAATTGATGAAAACACGCTTATTATTGTGTCTGTTGAAGCTGTGCCTGATTCCTTAACCCTTGTTATGGCAAGACCGAGTATTACGGCAAATGCAAGCATACTTATTACTGGGTTTCTAAGGCCAAGTATTACGCCTATAGCTATACCTGTAAATGCACTATGACCAAGGGCATCACTGAAAAATGCCATTTTATCATTTACTGCCATTGTACCCAAAAGAGCAAAAAGGGGCGATATTAATATTACTGCCAGAAGAGCAGTTTTCATAAAGCCGTATTCCATAAACTCAAATGGAATTACGGACATTAAACTATATATTGATTCCATTTTTACCCTCCATTATTCCAAATACCCAAAGGCATTTTTAAACGCTTCTGTTGAAAACACGTCTTCTATTTCTCCTGATGCCACAACTGTTTTATCAAGAAGCACAACTGTATCAGCGTACTTTCTTATAAGACCTAAATCGTGAGACACAAGAAGTATTGATATATGGTATTTATCCCTTATGGAAGTTACTGTTTTATAAAAAAGGTCAAGACCTGCTGCATCTACACCTGATACTGGTTCATCAAGTATAAGAAGGTCTGGAAGTGGGTCAAGAGCTGCTGTAAGCATAACCCTTTGAAGCTCGCCTCCTGAAAGGTCACCCATTCTTTTATTTATAACATGAGCACAGTCAAGGGCAGAAAGTCTTTCTTCAAGTTTTTTAATATCTTCTTTTTTATTGCCAAACCACACGGGGCGATTTGATTTACAGGCAATCATAAAGTCTGCAACGCTTACAGGCGTACTTTTATCAAATGTCATATACTGAGGTACATAGCCAATAGATGGGCGTTTTATTTTGCCGTCAGTATGGCTTACGAATGTTATTTTGCCTGAATACTGTCTTTCTCCAAGTATTGCCTTTAAAAGTGTTGTTTTACCAGCACCGTTTTTACCAATAAGTGCTGTAAGCTCTCCACAGTGGAGAGAAATATTTATATCGTCAATAAGTATATCACTTCCGCTTTTTACGGAAAGGTTTTCAATATCTATACGGCAAAGACCGCAGCTATTATGGTTTATCATTTTCAAAAACCTCCTTTATTGTTTCAAGGTTTTTACTCATAAGTTCTATATATGAAGTATTATCATCGTGTATATATGTCATTGGGTCAAGAACTGCAACAGGTACATTTAATTCCCTTGACATAAGGTCGGCATAAGATTTTCCTGCATCATCGGCAGTAACTATAAGTGAAACATTTTCAGCAGCAGCAGTGTCTATTGTTTCTGCCAGCTCCCTTGCTGATGGAGTGAAATTTTCATCTATTTCAAATGAAGAAACTACATTCATATTGCTATGTTCACATAAAAATTCAAATGCCTCATTAAATGATATGGCGTTAATAGTTTCATTTATATAAAAGTCATATTCTTCTTCAAGTTTTTCGCACTGAGCAGAAAAGTTATTGAAGTTATTTTGGAAAACTTCTGAATATTCAGGATAAATTTCGCTTAAGCCATGGCAAATTTCTTCTGCCTGCATTACGGCATAATGAATATCCATCCAGTAATGGGCATTTTCTCCATGGTTGTGTCCTTCGTGACCGTGGTCGTGTTCTTCGTGGTCATGTTCATGGTGGTCATGGTTTGTTTCTTCCTCAGATGTGCTTTCTATATGTGAAGATGTATCAATTATTTTTACATCTGCATTTTGAGATGCACTTTCAATAAATGTATCTTCCATACCACCGCCATTTATAATAAGCACATCACTTTCGTTTAAAAGGCGTACATTTCCTGTTGTAAGCTGATAGTCATGAAGACAGCCTGTTTGTGGTGAGGCTATATTTTTTACATTTATATCAGTATCTTTTGTTATTTCCTTTGCAAGCAGGTACATGGGATAAAAAGATGCCGATACAATATCGTTTTCATTTTCAGAGTAGCTGCATCCGCCCAAAAATGCAAATGACAGCAAAATAGCGGATGCAGTCTTTAATTTTGGTTTCATATTATATTTAATCACCTTAATTTTATAGTTTTTTTATGGGATTTATTTTATTTTGTATAAAACAATATGTCAATATTATTCCTATATTATTCCATTTTGATATAGGTATCATAAGTATTGTAAAATTTAAAATAATGTGATATAAGTATATTTTGTGAAAAGGAGTAGATTTTTTGGAAACAAATTATATTATAAAGGAATATTTAGGAAAAAAGCCAATTATTCCCGAAAGCTGCACAATATTTGAAAACTGTGTTATAATGGGAGATGTACGTTTTGGAGAAAACTGCACTGTTATGCCTGGGTGTGTATTAAGAGCAGAATATAATCCAATAATAATAGGAAATAATTCAAACATTCAGGAACTTACCTGCATACATGCTGAAAACGGTGAAAATGGTGCTGTTATTATAGGTGAAAACGTAACAATAGGGCACAAGGCAATGCTTCATGGCTGCAAAATAAAAGACAACACTCTTATTGGTATGTGTGCCACAATACTTAATTTTTCAGTTATAGAAGAAAACTGTCTTATAGGTGCAGCATCACTTGTTACTGAAAACACAGTAATTCCAAAGGGTAGTGTAGCTTTTGGTTCACCTGCAAAGGTTAGAAGAAGCGTTGGCGAAAAATACATTGAGTATATAAACCATGCGGCAAAGGAATATGTTGAGTTTGCCGAAAATTATACAAAAGCAACTAATGAAAAGGAGAGTTTGAAATGAACACATTTAAACCAAGCGGCATATGTGCCATGGCAATAAACTACGAAGTAGAAGACGGCAAAGTTAAAAATGTTAAATTTTTAGGCGGCTGTCCAGGAAACCACAAAGGTATAGAAAGTCTTGTTGAGGGTATGGACATAGATTTTGTTATTGACAGACTTAGCGGCATAACATGCGGTCACAGAAGCTCATCATGTCCAGACCAGCTTGCAAAAGCACTTAAAGAATATAAAGCAGAAAATATGTAATAAAAACATATTGACAACAAAAAAGCCTTATGTTACACTATTTCGTGAATGACGTAAGTCTTTTTTTTATGCAAAAAAATGGTTTCAAACGGAGGTGGAAGTTGATGAGAACCAGAATTACTTTAGCATGCACAGAATGCAAGCAGAGAAATTACAGCACAACAAAGGAAAAGAAAAATCATCCGGACAGAATGGAAATGAAAAAATATTGCAAATTCTGTAAGACACACACATTACACAAAGAAACAAAGTAATTTGTTTTATGCGTATGAGCCTGAAAAGGATGTGAAAACATGGAACAAAACACTACAACCAACAACCCAAATGTAAAAAACGAATCAAGCAAAAAGCCTGAAAAGGCAAAAAAATCTAAATTCAGTGAAACAGTGGCTGACCACAAAGCTGAGTTTAAGAAGATAATTTGGCCAAGCCGCAGTGAAGTTGGCAAAAAGACAGTAACTGTTTTAGTAACTTCTGTTATTATCGGTGCAATAGTATTCTGCATGGATACAGTTTTTACAACATTACAGTCTCTTGCTATGAATCTTATGGGATTAATGTAAGTTTATAGGAAAAAAGGAATGAGAATTAATATGTCACAAGAAGAATTCATGAACGCAGAAGCAGAAAACAATGAAATATCTGAAAAGTCCAATGAGTTCAAATGGTATGTTGTCCATACTTATTCGGGTTACGAAAACAAAGTAAAGGCTAACATAGAAAAAATAATTGAAAACAGAGGTATGCAGAACCTTATTCACGAGGTCAGCGTTCCTGTACAGGAAGTTGTTGAACTTAAAAACGGTCAGAAAAAGACAGTTCAAAGAAAGGTATTTCCTGGATATGTACTGCTTAAAATGATTATGAATGATGAAACATGGTACGTTGTTAGAAACACAAGAGGCGTAACAAGTTTCGTTGGACCTGGTTCAAAGCCTGTGCCTCTTACTGAACAGGAAGTGGCAGACATGGGTATTGAACAGTATGTTCATTCCTTTGATTATGAACTTGGTGAGGCAATCAGAGTTTCAAATGGTCCATTTGCTGACTCTGTTGGTCTTATAAAAGAAATTAATACAAGCAAAAAGTCAGTTGTTGTTTCTCTTTCAATGTTCGGCAGAGAAACACCGGTTGAGCTTGATTACACACAGATTGAAAAGATTTAATATTGTTCGTTTTTTGGTGCAGCAATGCACGTGGGAGGGAAAATCCCGTTAATTACCACATTTATTAGGAGGTGCCAACATGGCAAAGAAAGTAACAGGTTATATTAAATTACAGATTAATGCTGGTAAGGCAACACCAGCTCCACCAGTTGGACCAGCTCTTGGTCAGCACGGTGTTAACATCATGGGATTCTGTAAAGAATTCAACGAAAGAACAGCTCAGCAGGCAGGCCTTGTAATCCCTGTAGTTATTACAGTTTACCAGGACAGAAGCTTTACATTCATAACAAAGACTCCACCTGCAGCAGTTCTTCTTAAGAAAGCTTGTAAGATCGAATCAGGTTCAGGCAAGCCAAACAAACAGAAAGTTGCTAAGATTTCTAAAGATGAAGTTATGAAAATAGCTGAAACAAAGATGCCTGACCTTAACGCTGCTTCAATCGAAGCTGCTTACAGCATGATTTGCGGTACAGCAAGAAGTATGGGTATCGTAGTTGAAGAATAATTGACAGGCGAAAAACAAATTTTTCGCAGGTGGGAGGGACTTTCTCCCGATATTACCACATAAGGAGGTCACGAAAGTGAAAAGAGGAAAGAAATATATTGAAAAAGCAAAACTTGTTGATTCTGCAGTAATCTATGATGCAGCAGATGCAATTAATCTTGTTCAGCAGACATCAGTAGCTAAATTTGATGAAACTGTTGAAGCACATATTCGTTTGGGTGTTGACAGCAGACATGCTGATCAGCAGGTTCGTGGTGCCGTTGTTCTTCCACACGGTACAGGTAAAACAGTTCGT
>CALWHO010000120.1 GCA_944380405.1 uncultured Lachnospiraceae bacterium | reverse complement strand
CACTTTAAAATCAGAATTGATTATTACAAGTTTTACTGTTCCGCCACCATTCCAAACAGGATAAACCTTAACACCGCCTACACCTGTAATAGCATTTACTTTTAATTTGTAGTCAGCAACATTTCCGCCAAAAGCCTGTGAATTAAAGCTATTTAAATACCTTTGCCTAAAAACTTCCGTATCCTCCTCATCTTCTCCAGGAACAAGTATTTCCGTAAGTTCCGCTGACGTAAGCCCTTTTATGTACTCTACAGGAATGAGCTTTCCTGTGTACCCATTTGGCGTACTTCCAGATGTTTCGCAAACAATTTTGTAGCTGTGTTCTTCAGATGAAATAACTTCCGCAACAGCGTAATTAAACACATCAATACTGAACCTTGAACCAATAGGCACATCAACATTAAATACACCCTTTGCAACAGCATATGTGGCTGGATATGGTGTAAAACCTCTCTCTGCAGCTCTCATAATTAAATACTGCCTGTCTGCTGTGTCTGCAAATGTTTCTTTAAGTGTAAAGTCCAGGTCAATGTATAGCTGGGAAAGCTCTGCTGCAGCTGGTGCTAATGCATCATAAATAATACTGCCTTCTCGCTTGTCAAAACTTGACGGCACTTTTTCAAGCATACTTTTAAGTATGTTTTCAAATGTCTTTTCCTCAAACACCTGTCACCACCTCCTTTGTAACGTCTATATCTCCCAATTCAGAATGAACTATAAATGAAACGCTTACCCTATGCTTTTGGCTTGTGTCAAATATAAAGCTGTCAACTGCCGTTATTCTGTCGTCCTGAAGAATTGCTTCTTTTATGCGGCTTTCAATAATCGGCAAAACTGTTTTTACAGGCTGTCCAAAAAGGTCTTTAAGCTCAACGCCGTAGTTTCTTGAATAAATAACATTTTCATAGCGTTCTGTTTCAAGTATCTTGTAAACAGCCTGTTTTAAGCCTTCTTTGCCGTCACATTTTCCAGCTATAAAACTATCGCTTAAATTCATTTTGTGCTGAAGTGACGGTTGTGTCACAACCTCTATGCTTTTAATGTCAAGTCCATCAGGTATCATCAAACCACCACCCTGTCAATTACAATGTATTTCTGCCCACCCTGCTGGCGAAGAAGTATAACACTGTCGCCATTTTTGAGGGCGTTATAAATTTTTACTTTGTGTTTAACACCTCCAGCAAAATTTATATCTGCATTTCCGCTGTCGTTTGTTGTACCATGCCATGATATATCAGCATTTTCACTCCATGCTCCTTCATATGAAATTTCTGTTTCATAGTCCGTCAAATGCTGCGGCACAATTATAAACTTTTCAGTAAGTATGAGCTTTTGGTCTATGAATATACTTAAAGGTGCTGTGCTCTGCACCTTACCAAGCAAAATGTCGGCTGGTTTTGAAGCCTTTACAGCCTCCATAGCAGCCCTTTTTATTACCTTTACAAAATCCTCGGAATTAAGCAAGATACTCACCTCCCATAAGCTCAATGTCCATTGTGTGCTGGTCCTGTTTAAATGTGTGGGTGCATTTTTCAACAATAAGATATGTGTTTGCCACAATATCACCCAAATTTAAAAAGACAGGAACCTGGCTTCCTGCCCTTACTCTTAAATCCCCAAATATGCCGTTAATTGAGAGGGAACGTGATTTATTGTTGTATATGCTTAAAAGTGTCTGTGCTGTCATGGCTGCGTTTTCAGTGTTGTCTATTTTGTCAAAATACTGTAAAACGCCCCATTTTTTAATTGTATAGTCGCTTTGTGCCGTAAAAACTTCCATTTTGCCGCTATCGCTGTCCTCATATAAAAGCTTAACCTTGTTGTACGTTTCGCCGTCAATAGATGTTTCGTAGTCAAAATCCTCCGCTGCCTTGTCATCTATTTTTACAGGCACTTTCATATCACCTATATTTTTAATAGTAAGCTGTCCAAAATCATCATAAAGTACATACATCTCTTTTGTGTTTATAAGGGTTGCATCAAGAGCATTTTTCATAATATCAAAAAGAGTGCTGTTGTCTTCAACGGCACTCATGATATATTTTGTGTCTGCCACATTTCCAGTAAAAAGACCATAGTCCTTTGCAATCATTTCAAGAACCTGAGAAGCTGTTTTATTTTCATATATGTATGTATCCTTGTTCTTGAAATATCTCAGCTGATCATAAGCCTTAACAGATATGGTGCTTTCCTTTGTCCTTGACTTCTTAAACACAAAACCACTGAAAACAGGAGTGTTGTCAACGGTAAGCTCCACACGGTTTCCCTCTTGAAAGTTTATAACATTATCTTTTATAACAGTAAACTCAA
Organism: uncultured Lachnospiraceae bacterium; assembly: GCA_944380405.1. Lineage (GTDB taxonomy): Bacteria > Bacillota > Clostridia > Lachnospirales > Anaerotignaceae > HGM11808. The sequence goes on along the minus strand of CALWHO010000120.1, from coordinate 5,251 downwards.
GGCTCCCAGCAGTGCCTTCTCTGCTTGTTGTCCACTTTATTCCGTCCTCAACAAGTGGAATATAAACCTTTCCTGTGTCAGGATTTTCTATTTTTAATACAATATCCATTTAATCACTCCTTTGGAATTACAATAACCTGACCAGGATATATAAGGTTTGGATTTGTAATATCTTTGTTTGCTGAAGCTATAAGGCTGTACTTGCTGCCGTCACCATAATAGTACTTTGCTAATGCCCAAAGGGTATCTCCTGACTTTACAGTATAGCTTTGATTTTCAGCTGAAGGAGCCGAAGTGCTTTCCTCTCGTTTGTTTTCCACCGTTGCCGTTCCGTCTGAAGCTATATCCAAAGTTTCTGTTATTCTCTCTACATACTGCTTTAAACTAACACTTATAGTTAAGTCAAAACCATTATCAGCACTTTCTTTTATTGTGTAGTCTTCAAGACTTACATTCATTTCAGTATCATATATGCCTGTTCCATTAGGAAATTCCCTGCTTACTAAAAATTTAAAAGACTTTTTACTAACCTTTAACTTTTCTATCTCATCAAGAAAATACTTTTGGTCTTTAAAGCCGTTTTCATAGACTGCAAAAGGGTATTTAAAGGCAGGCAAAAGAAAATCAAAGCTTATTTCAGTAAGTCCTGGAACTTTGAGGAAGTTGTATTCTGTGCCGTCAATAAGTGTAATGGTACTGTTTTGGTTTGATATTTTTGTCTGAACACTTTCAGGTGGCACTGGCAAAAGCAATTCGCCTAAATAAAACCTGTATGCCATTTAATCACACTCCCTCTGCCATAGACTCAACAGCCTCTCCAGTCTTTCGTACCATGTGGTCAATAACACCATCTATGTCCATGCAGTTTTTAATATTGTTGCTCATACCTGACATATCAACATTTATGTTTGGTGTCATGTATCTTAAAACAACATCTCTTTCTGCCATTTTTCTAAGGTATTCCATGTTTTCTTTTGTTGTTTCAATCTCGTTTGCAATATCTCCAGTATTAGCTGCTGTTTGGGCTGTACTGGCTGCTATTTCATCATTTGATGGAATGGCAGATGTATAATCGAAGTCTGTGCCTATACCACCAAAAAAGTCACCTATACTATTTTCTAAATTCACTCCCATGGCATAACCTGTATGTGCTGCATCACTAAAGTCCATATAGTCCTTTGTTCCAATAAACTCAAACCAGTCAGCCTCACTTTTTGCTTCACTTGCTGCTGCTTCTATTTCTGAAAGGAAACTATCAAGTCCCGATGTTATATCAACCTCAACTCCTGGTATTTTGTTTATAACATCTTCAACGCCATGAGCCATAGTCGATAAGTATCCCAAAACGGTCTGAGCCATTTCATAAAATAGGACTTTTACTGCTCCAACAGGGTCTATAAATACATTTGCAACAAAATTGGCTATAGCAGCAAACATATTCCAAAGAAATATAAGCTGGTTTCCTATAAAAGCAACAAGTATGCCAAACGCACCGCCTATTATGCCTGTTGCCGAAATAGAAGAGTCTGTAAATTTGTTATATGCTGCTACACCTGCATAAAGCATGCCTATAAGCACCACTATTAACATCACAATAAACATAATAGGATTTGCCGCAAGTACAGCATTTAATCCCGATTGTGCTACTGTAGCTTGTGCAGTAGCTACTGCCAAAGCATATTCTGAACTTGTTGCAAGTAATGTTGCATTTACATTTGCAAGAAGCATCTTTGCTCTCACAAAGCCAATTAGATTTGATATTCCTTGTGCCGCTGAATTAGCAGCTATAGCGGCAGTATAAATGCCAAAAGCAGCTGCCACACCTAAAACTATAGGTGCTACAATATCCATGTTATTTGCAAGAGCTGATACTGCAAGCAAAACTGGTTTTAAACCCACAGTTGCATAGTTACCCATAACATTCCAAACCTGACCCCAGGTCATCGGCATATTCGTAAACTTAGCCTCTACTTCCTCAGCCGAATTAAACATAGCAGCCTTTATAACATCAGCAGTCAGTAAGCCTTCTGCAGCCCAGTCTTTCATAGAGCCTTCTGCGTTTTGGACATTTACCATATAATCTTCTATGGCATTGGCAAGCATTGGTGCGTTTTCAATTATAGAACGATACTCATCACCCTGAAGCTTTCCTGCTGCCATTGCCTGTGTTAACTGATACATTGCCGAGGCTTGTTCAGTAGCTGATGAGCCGCCTACAACAAAGTTTTTATTCATAAGCTCTGTAAATTTTATAAGCTCGTCAGTGTTTATGTTTCCCATTGGGTCAGAAAAAGCATCTCCTGCCAAAGTGCCCATTTTTGCAATAGCTGCAGCTGTATCCGTGTATTTAGCCCTTGCATCATTTGCTGAAGCAAGTATTTGACTTTGTATCTGTGACAGATTCTCAGCTTCCCCTACCATATTGTTTAATCGTGCTTCCGTCTGAACATAAGTATCTGAGGCGTTTATTAGCTTTTGAACACCTTGCAAACCAAGATACGCCCCTGCTATACTTTTAACAGTGCTTAATAATCCTTTTCCTGCCGAATTACCATCTTTTATCTTATCATTATAACTGTCCTGCCCCTGTCTTGCTCTTTCCGTACTTGCTATTATTTCCTCCATCTGCTGGTTTGCTAAGTCAAGACCTCGCCTTGCATCGTCAAATTTATGTATATCAAAGGCTGTATCCATAGAAGTTGCCATACTTTCCGTAACTGATATAAGGCTATTAACAGAGCTTATGATATTCTGAATAGGACCTGTCATTCTGTCTGTAATACTGATAGCAGTGCTTATTGATGCCATTACCTTCGCCTCCTTCCTTTTTTGCCTTTTCCTGCATTTTTAAGACGCTGTTCTTCTTTTTTATCAGCTTCCCTTTTCATATCAATACAGGCAATTATAAATGCCTTTTCTCTGCTGTCCATAAAAGCAAAATCTGTGGGAAGAATATTCAGCTTCATAAGGGCGTAATAGGCGTACATGGATTCGCCCCCGCCCTCAATCAGTTTTTTGCTTCTTCAATATCACTGTTTATATCGGTAAAACCATTAAGTTTCTGCACAAACTGCAATAGTGCTGAATATTCTCCTGGATCGTCAACCATTTCTTTTATAAGCTCTTCAGGAGTCATAACGCCATAGCTGTCCTGAAGTTCTTTATCATAAAGATTAGGCTCTACAACTGTTTTTGATATTAATTTTGCTAAATACTTTGATGTATTAAGCTTTGGTCTAAACTGATTAGGTTTTCCCGTTATAGGCACATCAATGGTACAGCTATCTCTTATTTCATCATTTTCCGCTGTTGTTAACGCCCTTAAAGTCCATTCAAGTGGCTTTCCGCTTTCATCACAAAGAGATTTTGTAGCCACATATTTTACATTTTCTTTCTGCTTTTTATTCTTTTTAAAAAATAATGATAAACTTGACATATTTAATTCCTCCTAATTTTTTGTACTAAAAAAGCGCCCACATATGTGAACGCTTTGTATTATTAATATTTTGATTAATTAAAAACCTGAAACATCTTTGATTTTACATGAAGTAACATTATCTTCAAAAATTACTGCTTTAAATTGCCATACCTGACCAGCTTCAAGGTTATTAACATTATCCAATGTTGAACCTACTAAAGTCTCTCCATTATATAAACCTATTTCTACTTGAACATAAGAATAAGTTTTTTGGGTATTGTTTCTAATCTCTCCAACAGCATAACCCACAAAACCATCATTTTCTGTAGAAAAACTAAGAACTTCTAAATCTGGTCTATTTTTTATTTGGCTAATGGTAGCGACTTGGGCTCCATTAGAATATAAATCTGCATCTGCCCACCTTATAAGATTGATTGTATTGTCAGAATTTAAATATAAAATTACATTATCAACCTCTGTAGCAGATACCCTATATCCTTTTTCATCATCTTTATTCATATTATCCAACAAATCATCATGCTCAACCGAAGTAATTGTTTTTACCTCACAAGAATTTAAAACTGAAACAATGTTACCAGCTACTTCTGCATCTACATTTAAAGCTTCGCCTAGAATATCTTCCTGAGATTTATAGCCTGAATCACCGCTATTTGTTGATGTTTGTTGACTCCCCGCACTTCCCACAATAGCAATGAATAACCCAATAATCACAAATGCTATTATTACAATTAAACATCCTTTCTTTCCTTTTGGTTTCTTAGTATTAGTTTGAACGGTATTATAGCTAAAATTCTGTTGTCCTACATTTAGTTGTTGACTTTGGTTATTGCCATCAGCTGTTTCTACCTTTGTTCCACAGTTTCTACAAAACTTTTCGTCGCCCTGTAATTCTTTGCCGCAATTACCACAATATTTACCCATATAAATCATCCTCCCCTAAGAGTGTATTTATATACATTATACTCTAAAAAGGAGGTTTTTTCAACATATGTGATGTTACATCATACTCTCCAGCAAATCAAACTCTTCAGGCATTTCCCAGTCCTCAAATGTAAAGTCCATATCCTCATCAAGATAATCTCCATCGGCGTCAAACTTTGCAAGTATGCCTCCGTCAATGTTACAGTCCTTAAGTATTATTGTCTGTCTGCCAACAGTTGATGTACTATCCTCGTTAGTCACCTGAATATCAAAATAAATATCTTCACCTGTTTCCTTGTACCTGTAAAGAAGCTTTCTGAATATTGATGTGTTGTAATGGAATGTAGCCTTACCTGTGCCACTCCAGCCTGAAGCCTTGTTTCCCTTTGCAGTCTTGCCAAGTATAGGAACTTCGGTTTTGTTTTTATCCATGGATGCCTCAAGGTTTATAGCCTGCATAAAATTGTATCTGTTGCCCTCTATTGTAACAAAGCATTCTGCAAGCTGTGCAGATATGGCATCCTTTGCTTTCATTGTAATATTTCCCATTTATGCCACCTCCTTATGAAATTTCAACTGTCATATAAAGCTGTGCCATAGCATTAACAACAGTAACCTTATCTACCACAACAACGGCTTTTTTACTGTCGCCCTGCTCAACTGTCACATCTTCGGCAGAAAAGTTTTCAATGGCTCGTATTTCCTGAAGCTGCTGATGATGCTTAACAATATCATTCCAAAGGCTTATTCTGCCGCTGGCATCGTTAGGTATAACACCTATGTACTTTGTGTTGAAAAGTGTTGCAATATCGTTTGCTATCTGGTCACATACTCTTATTGTCTGATTTTCTTTGAATATATCGCCCTTTGTGTCAGATGTTGTTGTAAGAC
>CALWHO010000119.1 GCA_944380405.1 uncultured Lachnospiraceae bacterium | reverse complement strand
GAGCAATATTCATAACAAGGTCTGGCTGTACTTTTTTGATAAGTGCTACAAGTTCATCAAAGTTATCAGCGTCAACCTGTTCTGTTGTTATTTTTGTCTTTGTTGTGCCTTCAAGTTTTGCTTTTAAATCGTCACATTTAGATTTTGTTCTGCTTGCTATACAAATTTCATTAAATACTTCACTGTTCTGGCAGCATTTATGAATTGCAACACCTGCAACACCGCCACAACCGATAATTAATACCTTGTTCATGTCAAATCATTCCTTTCTTCACTTGTAAATTATTTATTTAAAGCTAAAAGCATTTCTCTTATTATTTTGCATGCCACAGCAGTTGAAACACCACTCTGGTCATAGTGTGGGCTTAATTCGTTTACGTCACAGCCAACAATATTGCACATTCTGCAAACCTTAGTTGCAGCCTTTCTAAGTTCCTCAAATGTAACTCCGCCAGCTTCTGGAGTGCCTGTGCCAGGGAAAACACTTGGGTCAAGAACATCAAGGTCAACTGTAAAATATACATCTTTGCCCTTAAGACTTTCTATTACTTCCTCAATACCGTCAAGAGAGAATTTCTTCATTTTTGTGTGGTCTTTTGCCCACATAAATTCAGCCTTTTCTCCTGAACGTATACCAAACTGGAATATCTTGCCATCGCCTATAATATCCCAGCATCTTCTAATTACACTGGCATGAGAAAGCTCAACACCAAGATAATTTTCTCTTAAATCTGCATGAGCATCAAAATGAATAATATGAACATCTGGATATTTTTTCTGTACAGCTCTGAAAGCACCAAGTGTTACAAGATGTTCACCGCCTACCATGAAAGGAAGCTTATTATTTTCAAGTATTATTTCAGTTCTTTCTTCTATCTGTTTAAGAACGCCTTCTGTATCGCCAATGGCAAGCTCTATATCGCCACTATCCATAACAGAAATGTCTTCCATATCCTTATCCTGATATGGGCTGTATGTCTCAATGCCGAAAGACTCATGTCTTATGGCACTTGGACCAAATCGTGTTCCTGCTCTGAAAGAAGTTGTTGAGTCGAAAGGTGCACCAAAAAGCACTATATCAGCCTCATTAAATTCTTTGTCGCAGGCAATAAATGTTTCTATATTATTTTTCAACATATTCCATTAACTCCTCTACATAAGCTGGTATATAAAACGCTCCCTTATGAAGCATTGTTGTGTAATATCTGCATTTTAAGCCTCTTTCGTTCCATTGCTTATCGTTAAGGTCTTTAAGAGGGTGATATTTTTTAGATGAAAAGCCAAAAAGCCAGTGACCTGATGGATATGTTGGTATATGTGCCTGATAAACCCTGCTTATAGGGAATGTACCAACTATATTTCTGTGGGCTCTCTGGCAGGCAGCAGCATCTTCATCATAAAATGGGCTTTCATGCTGATTTATAAGTATTCCGTCTTCTTTAAGTGCCTTATAGCAGTTGCCATAAAACTCCCTTGTAAAAAGGCCTTCTCCTGGACCAAATGGGTCTGTTGAGTCAACTATAATAAGGTCGTATTTGTTTTCGCAAAAGCGTATATATCTAAGACCGTCTTCAAAATAAATATTTACTCTTGGGTCATCAAAAGAACATGCTGTTTTAGGCAAATATTTTTTTGCTACCTCAACAACAAGAGGGTCTATTTCAACCATGTCTATATTTTCAATATCATCATAACGTACAAGCTCTCTTATTACACCACCGTCACCAGCGCCTATTACAAGTACATTTTTAACATTTGGATGCACTGCCATAGGAATATGTGTAATCATTTCATGATATATAAACTCATCTTTTTCAGGAAGCATCATAAAGCCGTCAAGAGTAAGAAAGCGTCCAAATTCAGGAGATTCAAAAACATCAATTCTCTGGAAATCACTTTGACCGCTGTAAAGCTGTTTGTCAACTCTTATTGAAAACTTAACATTAGGCGTATGCATTTCTGAAAACCAAAATTCCATTTATATTTCATCTCCCTTCAGCACATTAAGTCTTTCTATATGTGGATCTTCAGGTCCTGTAAGCTGGCAGCCTTTTTCCTTTGCATATTTAATATAGTCAAGTATTTCTTCTGTTATTCTCTCTCCTGGAGTAAGAACAGGTATTCCTGGAGGATAGCACATTACAAATTCGCTGCAAACTCTGCCACTTGTTTCGTCAATAGGTAAAGACTCTTTATCAGAATAAAAAGCCTTTTGTGGAGAAGCTGCCACTTGAGGCTCAATATATTCATGGCGTATTGTGCCTGTTGGTGCCTTTCCAAAACGTCTTTTAATTTCAGCCAGTGAGCTTACAAGACGTTCTATCTCTCTTTCTCTGTCGCCTATGGAGATATATGCAAGTACATTTCCAAGATCGCCAAATTCTATCTGTATCTCATATTCATCACGAAGTATATCGTAAACTTCAATACCTGCAAGACCTATGTTTGAAGTATTAATAGCAAGCTTTGTATGGTCAAAATCAAATATACTGTCGCCATTTATAAGTTCTTCACCAAAGGCATAATATCCACCAATGGCATTTATTTCTTTTCTTGCATAGTCTGCCATTTTAACAACCTGTGCAAATGTTTCTTTGCCTCTTAATGCAAGGTTTCTTCTTGAAATATCAAGGCTTGACATAAGAATATATGATGCACTTGTTGTCTGTGTAAGATTTATAATCTGTCTTACATGACCTTCTGACATAGCCTTTCCAATAAGAAGTACAGAGCTTTGTGTAAGGCTTCCGCCTGATTTATGCATAGAAACAGCCGCCATGTCTGCACCTGCTGCCATAGCGGAAATAGGCATATTTTCACCAAAATAGAAGTGTGTACCATGTGCCTCGTCTGCAAGGCAAAGCATACCTCTTTCGTGAGCCATTTTAACTATTGTTTTTAAGTCTGAGCAAATACCGTAGTATGTTGGGTTGTTTACTAAAACAGCCTTTGCATCTGGGTTTTCATTCATGGCTCTTTCTACATCTTTAACTTTCATTCCAAGAGGAATACCAAGTCTTTCGTCACACTCTGGGTCAACATATACAGGTATGGCACCACAAAGTACCATTGCACCCATAACGCTTCTGTGAACGTTTCTAGGA
>CALWHO010000118.1 GCA_944380405.1 uncultured Lachnospiraceae bacterium | reverse complement strand
ATATATAGGACATGCTATTTCAACTCGTCTTGATATATTTCTTGTCATAAGGTCTGCTGAAGAAATATAAATCTTTGTATCTTCGCCTTCACCAAAGCAGTATATTCTTGAGTGTTCAAGATATCTGCCTACAATGCTTGTTACAGAAATATTATCTGTTTTACCCTCTATACCAGGTTTTAAACAGCATATACCTCTAAGTATAAACTCTACCTTAGTGCCTGCCTTTGACGCCTGTGAAAGTTTATCTATAACGTCCCTTTCTGTAAATGAGTTTGCCTTTATTCTTATTCTGCCAGCTGGACCTTTTTTAATTTCTTCATCTATAAGCCTTATTAAGCCCGGCTTTAAGCCTTTTGGTGCCACAAGAAGGCTTTCATAATTGCCTTCAAGGTTAGAAATAAGCATATTCTGGAAAAATGCAGTTGCATCTTTGCCTATTTTTTCATTTGCTGTTAAAAGGCTTAAGTCTGTATACATAGCGGCAGTTTTTTCGTTATAGTTTCCTGTGCCTATCTGTGTTATGTATTCCAGACCATCGCCCTTTCTTTTTGTAATAAGGCAAATTTTGGAGTGGCATTTATAGTTTTCTATGCCATACATAACCCTGCATCCTGCCTGTTCAAGTCTTTCTGCCCATGCAATATTATTAGCCTCGTCAAATCTTGCTCTAAGCTCCATTAAAACAGTTACATCTTTTCCGTTTTCGGCAGCTCTGCAAAGCTCCTGAGCCACCTTTGAAGCACTTGCCAGACGATAAATTGTAATCTTAACAGAAATTACATTTTCGTCTTCTGATGCTTCTTTAAGAAGCTTTAAAAATGGCTCCATACTGTCGTAAGGATAGAATAAAAGTCTATCTTTTTCCTCTACCTGTGATGTTATGCTTCTTTTTGGGTCTAAATCAATAGGCCACTGAGGTGTATATGGCTTATAATAAAGCTCTTCAAATCTTTCGTCTTTTAACTTCTTTTCAAGGTCAAAAACATACTTCATGTTTAAAGGTGAAGATGTAAAATATGCCTGTGATTTATTAATATCAAGTCTATCCAAAAGCTCCTCTATTACATCTTTGTCTATGCCCTTTTCTGCCTCAAGTCTTACAGGCGCAAGCCTGCCCCTTTTTTTAAGAAGCATGCTCATTTTTTCTGGATAATCAATATCCTCGTCATCAAACTTTTCTTCATCAAAGCTAATATCTGCATTACGTGTTACAGAAATTGTGCCTGCATTTTCAACTGTATATGTGCCAAAAAGACCGTTACAAAACATTGATATAATTGTTTCCATTCGCATAAAACGTCTTTTATCTGTAGGCATTGAAAGTATTGCAGGAAGTGTCTGAGGCACAGGTATAAGACCAAGATATGTTTTATCCTTTTTGCCCTTAAGAAGTGCCGCTATATAAAGCGCCTTATTTAATAAGTGTGGGAATGGATGTGATTTATCTATAACCTGTGGTGAAAGTATAGGCATAACAAAGTTTTTAAAATATGCTGATACAAAATCAATTTCTTCTTTTGTTAAGTCCTTACTTTTTAAGTCAAGTATGCCATACTTTCCAAGACCAGCCATAACAGAAGAATAAATCTTATCTCTGCTTTCCATAAGGCTTGGTATCTGCTCATATATTTCTTTAAGCTGACCTACAGGAGTAAGACCTGTTTTGTTATCCAAATCATCTGGACTCATTTGTGACATATCAAAAAGACTGCCTACTCTGACCATGAAAAACTCGTCTAAATTACTTGTGAATATGGATATAAACTTAAGCTTTTCCATAATAGGCACTGTTTCGTCTTCTGCTTCAAGTAAAACTCTTTCGTCAAACTTAAGCCAGCTTAACTCTCTGTTTTGAGTAAAAGATATATCTTTTACAAACTTTTCTGAATTTTTTGACATAAATATCCCTCTCTAACGCCGTAACTGCTTACAACTATTTCTTTAACTCCAAACTTTTCAACTATGTTTTGGAGTATCATAATACCTGGAATAATGGTATGTATTCTTTCTGGACATACCTTTAATATAACGCTTAAAGCCTCGTCTGTTCCGCTTAATATAATGCTTGAAAGCCATGCAAGCTGAGTTGATGTAACTTTATTGTCTATGCTGTCACTGCCAAAAATATGCTTGGCAAGCTTAACCATAGCTCTGCCTGTACCACCTACACAGCAAAGAGTATCTGTTTCTGGAAACTTCTTAATTTTAAGCTTTTTAATTTCTTTTTTAATTTCTCCGCTTATTTTTTCCTGTTCAGTTTTCTTTGGAATTATTTTTGATACACACTGCGAAAAAAGCTTAAGTGACCCAACAGGAATACTTTCCGCAATTTTTATATTGCCTTCTGAGAAATAAACAATTTCTGCACTGGCACCGCCTATGTCTGTAAACACGCCTTCTTTCATGTCATTAAACACAGTCATTGCACCAGTATATCCATATACTGCCTCTTCATAGCCTGAAATAACCTCAACTTCAAAGCCTGCTACTTCTTTAATTTTTCCAACTGCCTCGTCTGTGTTTGATATATTTCTTAAAGAAGCTGTGGCAAAAACAGAAATATTGTCTATACCCAGATATTCAGTTATTTTCTTAAACTCCAAAAGCCCGTCACAGGCACATTTTATACCTTCTTTTGATAACGCTCCGTTATTAACATATCCAGCAAGACCTGCCATTATTTTTTCTTTAAAAAGTATTGTAAAACTGTCCTTCTGTACCTCATAAACTGAAAGACGCATGGAGTTTGAACCAATATCAATTACAGCACAATTCATTTTTCGACACCTCTCCGTTAGTATACTACTTCTTTTAAAGTATATATTCTATCATGTATATATGAAAAAAATGTAAAATAACTGTAAAACTAAAAACAGTCTATCAATTATATGATAGACCGTTTTTATTATATTTACAAATATATTTTACTAAATAAATAAATTTTTATTTATTTTTAAGTTAACACAGCTTTATGAAATCATGCTTTCAAATTCATCTGTACTAATAATAGGCGTGCCAAGCTCTTTTGCTTTTTCTATTTTTTTATTTCCCGCATAGCTGCCCACAATGAGATAATCTGTTTTTCCGCTTACGGCGCCTCTTACTACGCCGCCGAATTTTTCGATAATCTCTTTAGCGCCTTCCTTGCCGTACTCGTCAGGCTCGCCTGTTATTACAAATGTTTTGCCTTTAAAACGGTCGTCAAATTTTTCGGGATGGAAGCGATATTTAATATTAAATTCAAGTCCCCATTTTCCGGCAAAAACTTTAGCAAAATACTCAATTGGCGGTAAGCCTTCACCATCTATTTCATAAGGCATATTGTAATTTTTTTCATCAAAATACGCCTTTAATATATCAAACTGGTCACAGCAGGTGTCTGCCTCATTTGATTTAAGAAGGTCAATAAATTCCTCCATATCTTCCCAAGACTCGCCGTAGTTTTCCGTAAATTTTTTCAAATCGTCCATGTCGGTAATAAGCTCCGCAAGCTCTGACATTGCCTCCTCGTCTTCAAACTCTATTCTGTCAAATATAACGTCTGTCCCAAAGGCGTCTTTATAAAGCTGCCCAGCTCTTTCTGTCGGCTCTGAGGTGCCAGACGGCTTATAGTATATTGTCCAGTCTGTATCTGTGTAGTCTATATACCGTGTTAAAAGTATAATCTCAAGATTTGGTGCGAGCTTACCGATGTCGTCTGCCATTTCTTCAATGCCGCTGATGTTTCCAGAGCCGGTATTTTCAAT
>CALWHO010000117.1 GCA_944380405.1 uncultured Lachnospiraceae bacterium | reverse complement strand
ATGAGTAGGAAATTTATGTACAGGCACATTCTTATTTTCAAAATACTCAGCAGTACTGCTGTCAACAGAATCAAAATCCCCAACTATTACATCAGGAATAATCCCAAGGCTTAAAGCATGCTTCATTCCTCCGTCACAGCAAACAACAATACTGTCCTTTAAATATTCATTACAGAAACTATAATCCTTTATGTCAGCACCGCCAAAAACAACTGCTCTCATTTATTTTCAAACTCCTCAAATGCCTTAAGAAAATCTTTTGTTGCATCTGCTGGTGATTCTGCTCCAAAAACAGCACTTCCTGCAACAATTATGTCTACGCCTGTTTCAAGAACTTCTGTTAAGTTCTTTAATGAAACACCACCGTCAATCTGAACAGTAAATTTAAGACCTTTTTCTTCTCTTATTTTTATAAGCTCAGGTATTTTTTTCATAGCTTCTGGAATAAGCTTCTGACCGCTAAAACCTGGGTAAACAGTCATTACAAGCACCATTTCAACATTATCCAAAACAGGAAGTATTTTTTCAATTGGTGTATCAGGCTTAATAGTAACGCCTGCCTTACATCCAAGAGAATGAATCATATCAACTGTTTTTTCAAGCTCTGGACAAGTTTCCTGATGAACATTAAGTATATCAGCTCCTGCCTTTGCAAAGTCTTCAAGATATTTTTCAGGGTTTTCAATCATAAGATGCACATCAAAAACCATATTGCTGTGTTTTCTAAGGCTTTTAATTACAGGTGCACCAAAAGAAATGTTTGGCACAAAATGACCGTCCATTACATCAAGATGGAGATACTGTGCTCCTGCATTTTCTATTTTTGCAATTTCTTCTTTAAGCTGTGAAAAGTCTGCTGAAAGCATTGATGGTGCTAAAATCTTCATTTGTTATTTCTTCCTTTCGCGATATACATTTTTAAGTTCATCATAAAAGAGAAGGTATCTATCGTATCTCTCTTTTGAGATTTCATTTCCTACGTGGTTTTTAACTTCACAGTCAGGCTCTGAAACATGGCTACAGCCTGAAAAATAGCATTTTCCAATATATTCCTTAAACTCAGGAAAATAATTTTCCAGTTCTTCTGGCAGTATGTCCTCTATTGAAAGAGATGTAAACCCAGGAGAGTCCACAATATAACTGCCTTCAAAAAGCTCCATAAGCTCTGCATGACGTGTAGTGTGTTTACCACGTTCTATTTTTTCGCTAATTGTGCCTGTCTGCACATTAAGCTCAGGATTAATGGCATTTACAATACTGCTTTTACCAACACCTGAAGGTCCTGCAAAAGCAGTTATTTTGCTTTTAAAAATTTCTTTAAGCTCGTCTGTGTTTATGTTTTCAAAGGCGGATACAGCTAATACCTTGTATCCTGCCTTTGAATAAAGCTCAACTATTTGTTTGTATTTTTCTTCCTTATCAATGTCTATTTTGTTTATGCATATAACAGCTTCTATGCCCTGTCTTGCAGCCAAAACAAGAAATCTGTCCAAAAGGTCAACATTAATATCAGGACTTACGGCAGCAAATACAATAATAACCTGATCAACATTTGCCACCTTAGGTCTTATCATCATGTTTTTTCTTTCTTTAATTGTGTCAAGACTGCCTGTTTTTTTACTGTTATCAATAACAGATATTTGAACATAATCGCCCACAAGAGGTGTCACCTTTTCTTTTCTAAATTTGCCTCTTGCACGGCATTCAAATATGCCTTCTTTTGTATCAACATAGTAAAAACCGCCTATGCCCTTTATAATTGTTCCTTCTAACATTAATCAATCGCCTTTCTTAGAAATCAACTGTCTGGCTCCACTGATATACATTATCTATATAAAGCTGTATTTCAACAGTGCCTTCTGCTGTAATAGGCACAGAAAGTGGGAAATCGTTAATTGTCTTTGTCTGGCTGTATACAACCTCTACACTGCTGCCATTTACAATCTTAAGCATCTTTACAGAAATATTGTTAGGGTCTGTATAGCTTGAAGGTGCTGCAACATCAAAATTCTTTGTACTTGAAGAAGATGTATTTTCATTAGAATTTGTTGTGTTGTCTGTATTTGTGTTTGACTGATTGTCTTCAGGTTCTGTTGCAGGCTCTTCTTCCTTAGGACCTGAGCTTACAACAAAGTTAATTGTAGAGCCTTCTGGCACTTCTGTATCTGCACTAAGTGACTGATCTATAACCTGTCCTTCTGGTGCGTCATTTTCCTCTGTGCTTACATCTCCAACCTTAAGACCAAGAGTCTGTGCTTCTTTCTTTGCTATATCAATACTGCTGCCAATAAAGTTAGGCACTTTAAGGCTCTTTTCATCTTCGCCTTTGCTTACTGTAAGTATTACAGTTGTGTTTTCATCAACAGTTGTTTCTGCTGCTGGACTTTGTTCAAATACTACTCCGTCAGGTGTATCATCGCTGTGTTCATATCTAATCTGAGGTGATGAACCGCCTGCATTTTTAATTTTTTCAATAGCTTCTTCTTCTGTGTCGTTAACAACATTAGGCATTACAAATGTAACTGCTTCGCCACTACTTATTACAACATTAACAACGTCACCTGCTTTTACCTTTGTACCTGCGTCAATATCCTGATTTACAATAAGACCTGGAGCATATTCACTTTCTTCTTCACCAGCAACTTCAATTGTAATTCCAAGCTTCGTTGCCTTTTCTTCTGCCTCTTCAACAGTCATTCCTGTAAAGTTAGGAAGCTTATCACTGGAGAAAACAGAGAACACATTTGCAAAAAGGCTCTTTCCAGTCATTATTTGAGCACCAAAAGCACTTATGCCAAATATAATTACAAGTGCTGTAACTACGGCAGCAATTACAACTTTCTTTTCTTTCTGCTTGTAGTAATAGTCATCTTCGTAATTTTCATAATCATCTTCATAAACATCATCACGTCTTTTTCTTGATGATTTTTTACTGTTTTTTGTAGGAACTACCTCTGGTTCATACTCTGTGTCCTTTGAAATTTTAAATTTCTTATTATATTTTTCAAATCCTACAGAACTTTCAGGTATATCAAAGTCCCTGTTTTCTCTTTTTCTGCCTCTTTTAATTTCAACTTTAAGTTCTTCGTCTTTTCTCACTTGCGTATCTCCATTTTCATGACTATTATTGTCCATATCAACATGTGCACTATCGCCTGTAATTGTTACATTTGAAATAGGTATACTTTCACCATCACCATCATCAATTGAAACAGAATATTTTCCTGTGTCATCACTGAATGTCTTAATATTTTTAGGCTTCATTTCTGCTGAAAAACTCATAGCAGATGGTCTTTTAACTATTGTTTCTTCTGGAACAGCTTCTTCTGTCTTTACTTCAGTATTTTCATTATGTGCTTCTTCTTTTAAGTTTATGTTTTCTGCAACAGTTTCTTTTTCAGCTGCTTCAGGAGGTATAACAACAGCAACTTCTTTTTCTTCGCTATGACCTTCGCTGTAGCCAGTTGCTGCTTCTGAAAGCTTTGTTCTTAAATCCTCAAGCAAAAGCTCTGAATTAGAATATCTGTCGTCTTTACGTTTTGCAGCAGCCTTATAAATTATGGCACAAAATTCATCACTTATTTTAGGATTTATGCTCTTAATGTCTGGAAGCTCATCATTAAGATGTTTAAGAGCTATGGCAACAGATGTATCACCTTCAAAAGGCAGCTTACCTGTAACCATTTCAAACATTGTTATACCCAGGGAATATATATCGCTTTTGTCGTCAACATAACCGCCTCTTGCCTGTTCTGGTGAGAAATAATAAACAGAACCCATAGCATTTGAAGTAGTCGTAACAGTTGAAACAGCAGCAGCTCTTGCTATACCAAAGTCTGTTATTTTAACAGTGCCGTCAACACTTATAAGTATATTCTGAGGCTTTATATCCCTGTGAACAACACCATTTTTGTGTGCATGAGCAAGGGCAGAAGCCATTTGCACAGATATGCTTAATGCCACTATTTCATCAAGAGGACCGTTATCATGAATTATCTTCTTAAGAGTATCACCGTGTATGTACTCCATAACAATATAGCAAATTCCGTTATCCTCACCAAAATCGTAAGCATTTACAATATTTGGATGAGAAAGCTTTGCTGCTGAACGAGCTTCTGTGTTAAAACGCTCTCTAAAGTTTTCATCATTTGAGTATTCCTCTTTTAAAACCTTTAATGTAACATTTCTTTCAAGCTTTATATCTTTTGCTCTGTAGACATAAGCCATACCGCCTGTGCCTATCTTTTCTTCTATTTTATATCTACCGCCTACAACAGTACCTATAGCAAGCATTATCTATCCACCTCTTTCCTTATAATAACAACGGAAATATTGTCTTTTCCGCCATTGTCATTGGCTTTTTCAATAAGCATTTCAACAGCCTTTTGTGCATCTTTATTTTCATTTAGTATTTTTTCTATGTCACTATCCTCAACCATTGAGCTAAGACCGTCTGAACATAATAAAACAGCACTGCAATTTGTAATGTCCTTTATAACAGTATCTGCCTCAACCTTTTCTTCTGTGCCTAAAGCTCTTGTAATAATGTTTCTTTTTGGATGCACTCTTGCCTCCTGGGCTGTAAGCTTTCCGCTTTTAACCATTTCCATTACAAATGAATGGTCATTTGTAATCTGCTTTAAAACGCCTTTTTCAAGGGCATATATTCTGCTGTCACCTGCATGTACTCCAATAAGCTTATTACCGCTTATGTATGCACATGTAAATGTAGTACCCATACCCATTGTTGTTTCGTCTTTCAGTGATAAAGAATATATTGTTTTATTTGCCTTTGCAAAAGACTCAATAAGTATGTCAAGCATGTCTTCGTTGTCATCAAAATTATCTGTACTTTCTTTTACACTGTCAACAAATGTTTTTATGGCAAGGCTGCTGGCAACTTCGCCTGCACTGTGTCCGCCCATGCCGTCAGCAACAATGAATATATTTTTAATTTCTGTATCCTCACCGCTGACATATATGCTGTCTTCGTTATTTTTGCGTATGATTCCTTCAACGCTTTTACCAAAACAATTCATAAAATCAGCTCACCTCCAAAATTACTTTTTAGAAATATATCCTCGTCTAAGCTGTCCGCAGGCAGCATTTATATCGCTTCCAAGTTTTCTTCGTATTGTTGTTTCTATCATTTTGCCGTTTAATATGGCAGCAAAATTTTTAATACTTTCTTCACTGCTTCTTATAAAGTCTCTTTCCTTAACATCATTAACAGGAATAAGGTTTACATGACAGAGCATACCCTTAAGACGTGAAGCAAGCTCTTTTGCGTTTTCACTGCTGTCATTTACGCCCTTTATAAGAGCATATTCAAATGTAACTCTTCTTTTTGTTGCATCTGAATATCTTTTGCAGGCTTCAAGCAAAGTATCCATATCATATTTTTTTGATACAGGCATTGTTTTGTTTCGAATTTCGTCATTAGGAGCATGAAGTGAAACAGCAAGTGTAATTTGAAGTCCTTCTTCTTTAAGAACATCAATTTTGTCTGCCAAGCCACAAGTAGAAAGTGTTATGTGTCTTTGACCTATGTTTGCTCCATTTTTATCATTAACAAGCCTTATAAATCTTATTACGTTAGCATAGTTATCAAGAGGCTCGCCACTGCCCATAAGTACAACGCTTGAAATTCTTTCGCCAATATCATGGCTTATTTCGTAAATCTGAGAAAGTATCTCACCGGCTGTAAGGTTTTTCTCAAGTCCGTTAAGTGTTGAAGCACAAAAAGCACAGCCCATACGGCAGCCTACCTGTGTTGAAACGCAAACTGCATTTCCGTATGAATATCTCATAAGTACGCTTTCAATTACGTTGCCGTCTTCAAGGGCAAAGAGATATTTTTGTGTGCCGTCTGAAGACACTTTTTTATCTACTATCTCCAGCTTTGTAATAAACATATTTTCAGAAAGTTTTTCTCTTAAAGATTTTGACAAATTAGTCATTTCTTCAAAAGATGTAACATTTTTATTATGAATCCA
>CALWHO010000116.1 GCA_944380405.1 uncultured Lachnospiraceae bacterium | reverse complement strand
TTATACTTCTGTCTGCTCGTCAAAGGTTTGAATGTAATGAACCTTTGACGAAAGGGTGACGACTTTGTCGACACCCTTAAATATAGTATATTTTAAATTATATACTGCATTTATACATATATTTTTTCATTTATTTTAATTACATTTCAGTTGCCACAACTGCTTTTTCCGAAGCTTGATCCTTTAAAGCAATCTTTAAAAGTATTGGTGTAACAAGAGAAACTAAAAGCACAACAAGTATAACTGCTGGGAATACCCCCTGGTCAATAAAGCCTGCATCTATACCCTTTTGAGCAACCATAAAAGCAACTTCGCCTCTTGCAACCATACCTATGCCAACACCCATGGACTCTTTGCTGCTTAAACCAAATACTTTAGCTCCAAAGCCACATCCAATAATTTTTGATAACACAGCCGCAACAAAAAGGATAATAGAAAATATAATAAGTTCCGTTGTAATTCCGCTTAAATCTGTGTTTATGCCTATGCTGGCAAAAAATACAGGTGTAAATAGCATATATGATGCAACTGTAAGTTTTTTATTAACCATGCTCTTTGTTTTTGTTATGTTACAAAGTACAACACCTGCAAAATGTGCACCTGTAATGTCTGCTACACCAAAAAATTCTTCAGCAGCATAACTCATAAAGAAACAGAATGATAAAGCCCATACAGCAACTCGTCTACTTTGAGCATGATAGTTGTCAAGCTTTTTAAATACATAATGTACTGCAATACCAACAACAAATGTAAATACCGCAAAGCCAACTATTTTTAAAAGTACCATTAAAACATCGCCGTCACCATTTCCAGCGCCCATTGCTGCTGAAAGCACTATAATACCTATAATGTCGTCAATAATGGCTGCACCCATAATAGTTGTACCCATACGTGACTTTGCAAGACCCATTTCATTTAATGTTTCAAGTGTAATACTTACTGATGTTGCAGCAAATACTATGCCTATAAACATTGACTTAAATGCAGCAAGTGAAAACGCCTCTCCTCTTTCGAAGAAAATCCAATATACACCTCCACACATAACAATAGGAAGTATTACTCCAAGAATAGCTATTACCAAACTTATTTTTCCTGTATGCTTAAGTTCTTCAAGGTCAGTATCAAGACCTGCAATAAACATAATCATAATTACGCCTATTTCTGCTGTTTTTACAAGGAAATCTGTTTTTTCCAATATCCCTAAACAGCTTGGTCCCAAAATAATACCTGCCAAAAGTGCCCCAACAACCTGTGGCAATCTGACCTTTTCCGTCAAAAGAGCAAAAGCCTTTGTTGACAACAAAATAATTGCCAGTATTAAAAGATAATCGTACATAAATAAAAGTCCTCCTAAAATATAAAAGTTGTCAATTCATTTGCCCCCAAAACTGACGCCATCATTATATCATGTAAATTTTTCAATTGTAACAAATTTCTACATATAAAATAGGCGAATAATTGAATTCATCCTACAAATTTTTTATGCTATTTTTAATATATTTTCTTCAAAATAAAAAATTATGCATTTTCTATTTGTTCAATTTTTTATGCTAAAGTATTTCAATTCTGCCAAAGTCTTAATGCCAAGCTATTGCCGTTTATTTTAAAAAAACTAACTATAAAGTTTCACCAAATTTTTCTAATTTTTACAAAATAAAAAAAACTGCATTTTTAAAATACAGTTTTTATAATCTTTGCTGCTTCTCGTCTATATCATCTTTTGTATTGTCATCATAAATATTAGGCAGTTCCTTTGATGAAGCAAGTCCAAAGTACCTTAAAAAAGCCTTTGTAGTACCAAATGTTATTGGCTTTCCTGGTGCATCAAGCCTGCCTATTTCGCATATAAGACCTTTTTCTATAAGCTTGTTTACGGCATGCTCGGCACTTACACCACGTATTTCTTCTATCTGTGCCTTTGTAATAGGCTGCTTATATGCAACTATTGCTAAAGTCTCCAATAAAGCTTGAGTTAAACCCTGCCTGCTTGATGACTTATATATGTTTCTTATAAACTCAAAGCATTGTGGTGCTGTGCACATCTGGTATGCTCCTTCCAACTCCACAATCCTTATGCCTCTTTTTTCTTCTTCGTATTTGTCAGATAAAGCCTTAATTATTGCCTTTGTTGTTGCCTTGTCCATTTCTATGGCTTCAGCTATAACAGAAAGCTCCACTGCATCACCAGATACAAAAAGTATGCTTTCCACAACAGCCTCCAGCTCAGAAAGTCTCATGTTTCATCACTTCCACTGCCCTTTGCTATAATTATATCTCCAAACATTTCTTCCTGTGTAATTATTACTTCCTTTGTTTTTATAAGCTCTAAAAGAGCCATAAAAGTTACAACCATTTCACCTTTTGTTGTGTCATCTGTAAATATTTCAAAAAACACAACCTTAGGATACATTTTAATCATATCCTTAATATACTGTGACTTTTCTTCTATGGTAAATGTATCTCTTTCAACGGCTGTAAATGAGCTTCGTACCTTGTCTACCTTAAGCTCTTTGCGGTTTATTACATCTTCATAAGCCTTTAAAAGGTCGTCAAATGTAATATCCTTTAGTATTTCCTCTATTTCAAGACGCTCTTCTTTCTTAAACTCAGCTAATGAGGCATCAGGCTCTTTAAAAACAATAAATGAAGCCTTTTCTTCCCTCTCACGAAGTTCCTCAGCCACTTCTTTAAACTTCTTGTATTCAACAAGTTTTCTTATAAGCTCTTCTCTTGGGTCTTCTTCCTCTTCTTCGTCTTCTTTTTTAGGTTTTGGAAGAAGCATCCTTGACTTTATCTCTAAAAGTGAAGCTGCCATAATAAGAAACTCGCTCATTATTTCCATGTTTCTCATTTTGGCATCTTCCAGTATTTCCATGTACTGCCTTGTAATTTCAGCTATAGGAATATCATAAATATCAATTTTGTTTTTTTCTATTAAATGATATAAAAGACCTATAGGACCCTGAAAATTTTCAAGCCTTAAAGTAACTTCATTACCCACTTTAAACTACCTCTCAAAATAATGCATTAAGCACAAAACTAATAATAGGACTGAATATTACATCTGTGTATCCCATAAAGAGGCAAAGTAAAAACAGCATCTGTATTATTTTTTCATACTGAATGTATTTAAAATAAGAGTTGGCAGGCATAACGGCAGAAAGTACCTTTATTGAGTCCATAGGTGTAACAGGTACAATGTTATATACTGCAAGACTTACGTTCATTCTTACTATGTTGTATAAAAATGTTGTAAGTATAGTGCCGCCAATACCTATTCCAAAACTAAGAGAAAATCTTGAAAATATAAATGCCGCAACTGCTGCAACAGCTAAATTAATTACAGAAGGCATAACAGCAGTTATAACCACATCTCTTTTTCTGTTTTTATAAAAAAGCTGGCTTGTTTCCACAGGCTTACCCCAACCAAAACCAGTAACCCACATAAGTATAAAACCAATTGGTTCAAAATGCTTTACAGGGTTAATAGTAAGCCTTCCGTCATTTTTAGGCTTTTTGTCGCCTAAAAGAGTGGATACAACAGCTCTTGAAAACTCGTGTATTGTTGTTGCAATAACAGCACATACAGCCTGTATGGCAAAAATAATAAGAAGATTCATAGAAAACTCCTTTCGTTTTTTTAATTTACTTAACTATATTATGATACCAAAAATATACTTTTTAGTCTATATTTTAAAAACATTATTACTCCTCAAATATAAAAAGGGCTTTTTGTAAAAGCCCTTTTCTAAATCACTTTGTCTGCTCTTCTATAATTTCTATAGCCTTTGTAAGCTGATTATCAATATACTCACCTGTAGATGTAATGCTGTTTAAATCTATAGTTTCGTTTTCAACAACATAATCAGGTGTTATACCTATGCCGTGAATACATACGCCACTTGGTGTGTAGTATTTCTGAATAGTAACTTTAACCCCTGAACCATCAGGTATTTTGTATAAGTTCTGTACACAGCCCTTACCATATGTCTGTGTACCTACAATTACGCCTGTGCCACTATCCTGAACGGCTCCTGCCAAAATTTCAGAAGCACTGGCACTGTTGCCATTTACAAGCACAACAAGAGGAATGTCTATTGCCTCTGCATCTGACATATAATCGTTTCTGTTGCCGTTTTTGTCAACAGTGTA
This sequence comes from uncultured Lachnospiraceae bacterium, assembly GCA_944380405.1. Classification (GTDB taxonomy): domain Bacteria; phylum Bacillota; class Clostridia; order Lachnospirales; family Anaerotignaceae; genus HGM11808. Next base: position 14,316 of record CALWHO010000116.1, on the reverse strand, counting down.
AACAACAAGACCTTCTGGAATAAGCTTATCGGCTATTTCCTCAACAACGCTAAGAACTCCGCCAGGGTTATCTCTTACGTCTATTATAAGGCCTTTTATGCCTTCTGCTCTTAATTTTTCATAATGCTCATTAAACTGGTCAACTGTATTTCCTTTAAAGCCGCTGATATATATATATCCTATGTCGTCTTCCAAAATAGTGCTTGCAACAGAGTCTACCTCTATATCAGCCCTTTCTATTGAAACATTAAATTCTCGTTCCTCTGATGGTCTGTATATAGTAAGCTCAACGCTTGTTCCTGCTTCGCCTCTTATAAGACTTATAGCCATGTCAGAATCCATACCTGCTATGTCCTGACCATCTACCTTTTTAATTATATCGCCAGACATAAGCCCTGCCTTTTCTGCTGGAGTTCCTGCTATAGGACTTAATACAGTCATTTCACCTGTGTTTAAATTATGCTGTATGTTAACACCTATACCGCCAAATGTACCGCCTGTTGTTTCCAGTACAGCTTTCATTTCTTCTGGAGTATAATAAACAGAATAAGGGTCATTAAGACTTGCCACAATACCGTCATATATCCCCTCTTCCAGCTTACTTACATCAACATCTTCAACATAATACTCGTTTATAATAGAGCTTATGTAAGATATTTTGTCTGTAATGCTTAAGTCTCCGCTTTTAACAGCTATTGCACCAGAGGCAAAATTAATAACACAAATAGCGGCTATGGAAGATATAATACCTGTTGCAACACCGCCTAAAAATATTTTTTTGTTCATTTCAGCACCTGCCAGATTTTTTATTATATTTTATTTCTTTCAATATTTAATATTACTTTATATTTTGACTATATTCAATTATATACTCATTATTGATGTAATTTTTTAACATTTTGTAAAAAATACAGGCACAAAAAAACAGATATGTGCATACCTTTGTTTTGGATTGCAAATATCTGCTTTTTAATTAAAATTAAACTCTTAAGTACTTTCTTATAGAAGATACACTTCCCATTACACCAAGAGCAATACCTGCCGCTAAAGAAATAGGTATAAGCCTTGAGAATATTGTGTATGTATCAAGGAAGTTTGCAATATTTGTTATAGGCAAATATGAATAAAGCACGCTTACTGATTTGCTGTATACAGGCATACTTACAATCATAGGTATTATAGAACCTATTATACCTATAAATATACCTTCAATAATAAATGGCCACCTTATAAACCAGTCCGTAGCTCCTACAAACTTCATAATGCTTATTTCTGTTCTTCTTGTGTAAACAGAAATTTTGATTGTGTTCATAATAATTACAACAGAGATTACAGCAAGAAGTGCCATAACAACGACACCGATAATACTTACTATTTTGTTAAGTTTAAGAAGTATATCTGTTTCTGTCTGAGCATGTCGTATGTTTCTAACACCGCTTAAAGAGCTTAAAGAAGTTAATACACTGTTCTGATTTTCAATAGAGTCTATCTCTATTTCAAATGAATGAGAAAGCGGGTTATTTTCGCCGTTAAATCCATCAAGAAGGTCACCTGCATCCCAGTCTTCTTTTATGCTCTCCAAAGCCTCATCAGGAGATATGTATAAAACATTTGTAACATGGTCAATAGTTGCTATGTTATCTCTTAAAGCCGTAATTTCATCACTTGATAAGTCGTCTTCAAGGAAAACGGCAATACCAATAGTATCCTCAAGCTGATGAAGCATTGAATTAAGATTGCTTATAACACAAACACTGAAACTAACAATAAATATACAAGCGGCAACTGTAGCAATAGATGCCACAGTCATAAGTCTGTTTTTCAAAAGGCCTACGAAGCCTTCCTTTAAGTAATACTTTATGGTACTAGGCCTCATCGTCATAACCACCTTTTTTAACATCTCTTACTACAACGCCGTGGTTTAATGCCACAACTCTTTTTTGCATAATATCAACCATATCTTTTGCGTGAGTAGCCACAACAACAGTAGTTCCTCTTTTGTTTATTTCTTCCAAAAGATTCATAATTTCCCAAGCTGTGTCAGGGTCAAGGTTACCTGTTGGCTCGTCTGCAATAAGTATAGGCGGATTATTAACAATAGCTCTTGCAAGAGCTGTTCTTTGCTGCTCACCGCCTGAAAGCTGGTTTGGATATGCTCTTGCCTTATGAGAAAGACCAACAAGAGAAAGTACAGTAGGTACATTTCTTCTTATAAGCCTTGTTGGAGCTTCTATAACCTGCATGGCAAAAGCAACATTTTCATATACAGTTTTGTTCGGCAAAAGTCTGAAATCCTGAAAAACTATACCAAGGTTTCTTCTTAAATAAGGAATCTGGCTTTGTTTCATGTCAGTTGTGTTTATGCCGTTAATTATAATTCGTCCCTTTGTTGGGTTAAGCTCTTTCATAAGGAGCTTAATAAGAGTAGACTTTCCTGAGCCACTGGAACCTATAAAAAATACAAACTCACCTTTCTCAATATGTATGTTTGCATTTTTTACGCCTTCGGACCCATTTGGATAAACTTTCGTAACATTTTCGATCCTAAGCATCGAATACTTCCTTTCCAACCAATAGATTAATATCAGTATGTCATTTTTTCCATGAAAAGCATGTACTTACTTACCATAAGTGTAATTTTGAAAATAATGGCATCATCAAAATTTCTAAGGTCAAGACCTGTCATTTTCTGAAGCTTGTCCAGTCTATATACAAGAGTATTTCTGTGGATATAAAGCTGTCTTGATGTTTCAGAAACGTTAAGGTTGTTTTCAAAGAATTTTCCAACAGTAGCCAAAGTTTCTTCGTCAAAATCATCAATTGTAAGTCCGTGAAGAACTTCTTTAATAAACATTCTGCAAAGAGGCATAGGAAGCTGATAAATAAGTCTGCCAATGCCAAGCTGTTCATAGTTTACGATGTTTTTGTCGCCGTCAAATATTCTGCCTACTTCAATAGCCATTTTAGCTTCTTTATATGAACGTGAAACCTCTTTAAGGTCGTTTACAGCTGTACCAATGGCAATAAATACCTTTGTACCAAGCTCAGCTGCAAGAGTTTCGGAAATTGTTTTGGCAATCTTTTCAATTTCTTCCATTGTTTCTTTTTCACGAAGCTCTTTAACAAGAATAATACAGTGTTCATCAACAGCTGTTACAAAGTCCTTTGTTTTTGAAGGGAAAATGTTTCTAACCATTTCAACAATGTTCATATCCCTGTCAATGTTTGTTTCAATAAGATATACAATTCTTCTTACGTTGTTTTCAATATGGAGCTTTTTAGCTCTGCTGTAAATGTCCACAAGAAGAAGGTTGTCAAGAAGAAGGTTCTTGATAAAGTTATCCTTGTCATATCTTTCTTTGTAAGCAACTAAAAGGCTCTGAATTTGGAAAGCTGTAATTTTACCAATTCTGTAACTTTCTTCGTCTTCACCCTTTACCTGTACAATGTATTCAGGTACGCTGTTGTCGTAAACCTTAAAATACTGATATCCAAGCACAAGCTGGCTGTCAGCAGGAGAAATAACAAAGCCATCAATCCCCTCTATGTGCTGTCCAACCATAGCATCTTCTGTAGTAGCTATTACTTTGCCCTCTTTTTCAATAACGCTAAGGTCCTTTCTTGTAATATTCTTAAGTCCATCAATGGTGCTTTGTAAGATTTGATTTGAAATCATAAGTTCACCCCAATATAAAAATACATTAATACATCTGCGGCATTAAACTAAATTTTAAACCGCAATTTTATACACCTAATAGTAAAAATAAGTATTCTGGCTTGTTAATTTTTTACAACCAACGCATTAAAATATCATCTTGATAAATTGTAAACATTTTAGTTATTAAAAATTACCATACCCAAAAACCGCTTTATAACATAATACCAAAAAACTTTTCAAAAATCTATAAAAAAAAGACATTTTTTTAAGAAAATATTTTTAAGTGGTTTTTTTCCATAAAAAAAGGACTTATTTTGTGTTACAAATAGTACTCTATAACTATTTGTGGCAAAATAAGCCTTTATGAAAATTATCTAATTATCACATAATGTCCATTGTTTCTATGTTTTTAAAGCCAGATCCAAGGACAATATTTGCATCAAGTATTATAATAAAGCTTTTTGGGTCTGTTTTTTTAACAATATCCGTAAGAGTAATAGTTTCTTTTTGTGAAAAAACACATAAAAGTACTTCTTTATCTCTTCCTGTATATGCTCCTCTTCCTCTTAAGAAAGTAACTCCTCTGTGTAACTTTTTTAAAAGGGCATCAGAAATCTCATCACTTCTGTCAGAAATTATAACTGCTGTTTTTGATATGAATAAACCTGTTGTAACCATATTTGCTACTTTTGATGTAATAAATACAGAGATTATGGCATACATACCACTGTTTAAACCAAAAAAGTACATACCGCCAATTATAATAATTGAGTTTACAACAAACATAACAACAGATACAGCCCATGTTCTTCTAACGCCATGAAGAAGAAGTGCCAAAAGGTCAACACCTCCTGTGCTGCCTCTTCCTTTGAGCACAAGACCTGTTCCAAGTCCTTGTGTAATGCCGCCAAAAACTGCCGCTAAAAGCATATCGTCTTTTACCTGGGGTATAAATGTAAATGCTTCTAAAACAGCCGTAAATACTGCTAAAGTCATTATTGTATCAACAACATACCTTCTTCCCAGTATTTTAAGGGCAATTATAAAAAGAGGTATGTTTAAAACCACATTAACCGTAGAAACCTTAATTCCAAGTGTGCTTTCTGCAATAATACCTATGCCTGTAAAGCCTCCGGCAACAATATTATTTGATATAAAAAACATATTGGTTGATATAGCCATAATCATTGTACCAATAAATATTGTGGCATATCTTTTTATAGTTGCATTTGCATTTTCCCGTAAATTCATAATGTATCATCATCCTTTTTTAGAAAATAATACTTTCACAGCAAAAACAGGAAGCCTCATCATTCTTTTAATTCTTGTAGGCTGGCAAAGAAGTCTGTAAAACCATTCAAGACCAAGTTTTTGGAATATTTTAGGTGCTCTTTTTATGTTGCCTGCCATTACGTCAAAACATCCGCCTACACCAATGGCAGCCTTTGCACCAGTAAATCTTAAATTTTCATAAATCCATTTTTCCTGCTTAGGTGCTCCAAGACCAACAAGAAGAAGGTCAGGAGAAAAACTTTTAATTTCTCTTATAATATCTTTTTCCTCAGCAGATGTAAAATATCCGTTTCTTGTGCCTAAAATTTTAAGTCCTGGGTATGCAGCTTTCATTTTTTCAGCTGCTTTTGCTGCAACACCAGGTGCTCCGCCAAAAAAGTAAACAGTATTTCCTTTCTGGCTCATTTTGCTAAATACCGTTTGGCAAAGGTCATACCCTGCCACTCTTTCAGGTATCTTTACTTTGTTAAATTTAGATGCCCATACAACCCCAACACCATCTGGAACAACTAAATCAGCAGCATTAAGTATATTCATAAGCTTGCTGTCTTTTGTAGCTTCCATAACTATTTCAGGATTTGGAGTACATATAATATGACTTCCTCCATCGTCAAAAAAGCCCATTACAAGCTCTGCCGCTTCATTCATTTTAACAACATCAAAAGGTACCCCCATAATATACGTTGTTTTTCTCATACCATCAGCCCTTATTCTTCCTTCAAAAGTTTAATAAGAAATTGTTCATTTTCATGTGCCTTTGACTCAAGCATAGCTGCTCTTTTTTCAAGCTTATCAACATAGCTTTGTCTGTTTGTAGTTATGTCCTTTATTGTTTCAAAGGCGGTTTCCATATTGTATTTTGATATTTCTCCACCGGAAGGCATATCAAACTCTTTTAAATAATACTCTATTTTAGGGTCATATATAAACCCAAGCATAGGCACTCTTTGGTTTGCTGCAAATATAAGAGTGTGAAGCCTCATGCTTATAACTGACTCCATAAGACCTATGGCACCCATAAGCTCCTGTGGAGAACAGTTTTCTTTAATAAGATATGAAGGGTTTTTCATTTTTCTTCTTATGCTTTCGCTTACTATTGAATCGTTTGGCTGCTGCATAGAAATAAAAACTATTTCCCTTCCAAGTTCATCATATATCCTGTCACAGAAAAGTGCAAGGTCATCTGAAAAAGAAGCTATGTTTTTCCAGTTTCTAACTGAAACGCCAATTATAGGCTTATCCATAGGTATGCCTTCTTTTTTCAAAAGCTCAATGCTTTTTTCTTTGCTTGCTGCTTCCATAGTAAACACAGGGTCGGCAGTAACAAATGTATTTTTGTTGTCAACACCCATGCTTCTAAGCTCTTCAAAACTGTTTTGCTCCCTTAATGTAATAAGGTCAGCCTTATTTACAATGTTTTTAACAAGGTTTCTGTTTTTAGGCTTTGTAACAGGGCCTATGCCGTTGGCATAAAGCATAACCTTTTTGCCCATCATTTTTGCCAGCTTAATTATAGAAAGATAATAAACTATAGACCTTGTGCTTGTTCTGTCCTGAAGAAGGCTTCCGCCACCGCTTAAAAGAACATCGCATTTTTTAAGGGCGTCCATAACCTTAGGTACGTTGTATCTGTCCACAACATCTACGCCGTATTTCTTCCTTGTAGCCTCTGCATTGCCTGCTAAAACAGTTATGTTAATGTTATTTCCAAGCTTTTTTAGATTTGCGTGTATTGAAAGAAGTATTGCATCGTCACCTGAGTTATTAAATCCATAATACCCTGACATAAGCACGTTATACTTTTTTTCAGTACTTTGGCTGTATGCAGCATTATAAGCAAGTACACAGTCGTCTGCCATTTTTGTAACTGAATAATATTTTTGAATAACACTTCTTCCGTATCTGCCAAGACGCTTTCTTTCTTCGTCATCAATATCATTGAAAAGATATACAAGGTCTTTGTAAAGCTTTTCTTTGTCACTAAGCTCGCAGCCACGACAGCAGAAGTTGTTTTCTCTTGCACTTTCAAGCTTGTCTTTGTCAAATATACCTATATATCCTTCGTTACCTGCTACAACAACAGGCTTTTCAGCAGCCATAGCCTCAAGAGCTGCACGGCTTACGCCAACAAAAACCTTGCCACAGGCAACAATCTCGTTTATGTCTGTTCTTGCACCAAGCATATAAATGCATTTTCTGCCTATACCCTTATTTACATCATCAGCCATAGCTTTAAGTTTATCAAATACATTTCCACCACCGGCTATAATAACCTTAAGGTTTGGAATTTTGCTGTTAAGCTTTTGTGTAATCTCAATTAAATGTTTAGCCACTAATGCTCTGTCTTCGTCCATACGACTTACATAAACTATTCTGTTTTCGTTTTCACCAAGAGAAAGCTCTTTTACAACACTTTCGCCTTTTGCATCAGGAGAAAACTTGTCTGTGTCTATACCGTTTATAGTTACATATATGTTTGAGGACTTTATACCGTAGTTATCAATTAAATACTGCTTTATGTCGTCACTAACGGCAACGGACTTCTGACCCCAGTTTGTAAGATATTTAAGACCTCTGCTGGTGTCAAATACCCAATGAGCCGTTGTAACAAATACAAAGTCCATTCTTTTATGAAGAAGACCACATAAAAATCCTGGTATTCTTGCATGGGCATGAACTATATCCACATTTTCTTTTTTAATTATGTCCCTAAGCATAAAATATGATTTTTTCATATTGTTAAGTTTTCGCTTATTCATAGGAACTTTATAATGCTTAATTCCGGCTAAAGAAAGTTCTTTTTCATACACACCGCCGTTTGAGGCAACAATTATGTTGTATCCTCTTCTTGCCAGCTCTTTGCTAAGCTCAACAACATGGGTTTCTGCTCCGCCTATGTCAAGACCGTTAAGAGCCATTAAAATAGTATACTTTTTCATTGTTATCACCCTAAAATTTCGTATACGCTTCCGTCACACTCAAAATACTTTGTCATAAACTTTTTGTTTGAACCAACAAGAAGCTCATATGTTCTATCTACAAAATATCCACTGTCACTTACCGCAGCCTGTGCTTCAACAGTAAATATAACATTTATTCTGTTTTCAACCTGACCTCTTACAACTGTGCCGTCATTCATTTCAACAACATCTGTTGCCGGCTCACTTTCAATTTTTGTAATAGTTCCTATGGCATTTCCAGATGTCTTGTCATAAAGAGTGTCGCCCTCTTTAACATTGTTAAATACATAGTCCCTTATTTTGTTTACCTTAACTGTGTATGTCACTGGCTGCAAAGCGGTTGTAGTACCTGTTTTATCAGAAACACCAAACTTATAATATGCTCCTGCTATAAGCACAATAATAATAATAACTACAAAAAAATCAATTATGTTTATCTTACCAAAAAGTTTTCCTCTTTTATCCGTTACTCTCATTTTTAAGCCCCCTTATCTTTCAACAGTAAGTACATAGCCTCTGCCTGCATATCCAGGGCCCTTTGCTGCTACTTCCAAACCTGCTTTAACAATATAGTATCCGTTAACTTTAAAATCTGCTCCACTTTCTGAAACAGGGGCTTCCAAAGTAAGTATTACTGTTTCTCTGCCTTCAACTTCGCTTTCTTTCCAAACGCCGTTTACTTTGTCCTGAACAAGTTTTTTGTAAGGCACTGTTTCTTTTTCAACAACTGTACCCATGTAGTAGTTTTTGATGTTGTCTGTTATCTGGTCGCCTATTTCGATGTTTTCAGAAAAACCAACAGGGTTATCCGTAAGCTCAATTGTGTATCTAATGTTCTTTGTCTGTATAGCAGTTTCTTTGTGTGTAAAAGAATATACCCCAAACGCTATTGCCGCAATTACAACAAGTATTATAATATCAACAATATTAATTCTAAATCTCTTTTTTTCTCCCATGTCATTTATTTCCTTTCATAACGCTTTCGTAGACTTTGCAGATATTGTCAGCATATATCTGTGCTGTAAATTTATTATTAAAAATCTCTATGGATTTATTTTTCATGTACTCATATGTGTCTTTGTCATCGTAAAGCTTTTCAATGTATTTAGCCATATCCTCGCTGTCTTTAAGAGCAAATATATATCCATTTTCGCCGTGAGTTATAACTCCTGGATTACCGCCATAGTTACTTACAACTGCCGGAATACCAAGACTCATACCTTCCAAAAGAGCAAGGCTTGTAGCTTCTGTACCATAAGAAGCATTTGCCTGTAAATCCATTACACCAAGCATTCTTCGTACATCTTTTATAAAGCCTGTAAATATAACAGTTCCTTCAAGGTGTTTTTCGGCAGCATACTTTTTAAGCTCTTCCTCAATACTTCCTGTGCCTATTATAAGCACCTTTATGTTTTTGCCTTTTTCTTTAAGTATTTTGGCTGCATCAATAAGATATTTATGACCTTTGTAAGGCTCCATTCTTGCCATAATACCTATTACAAAGTCATTTTCTGATAAACCGTACTTTTCGCGGGTTTCTCTATTTTCTTCTTCAGTACATGGCATAGGTCTTTCAACACCGTTAAGTATAACCTTTATTTTTTTGTCGCTTATACCGCCTTCTGTAAGGTTATCCTTTGCTGCCTCTGCAACGGCTATAATATCGTCTGAATAGTATTCGTTCACAAGCTTATTAATAAGCTTACCAGGAAACATGCTTATTTTCTTGCTAACTGGAAATACAGAATGTCTTGTGTATATAATTTTCTTGCCACAACGCTTTGCAGCTATTCTGCCGCTAAATGTACCGTGAGTGTGGACAATATCAGGGTTTTCTTTCTTAATAATTTCTTTAAGCTCTTTAACACCAGCCTTGTCATAAGACTTTTCGGCAATGTTATCAGCTTCTATATATTCAGTGTTAAGCTTTTTAATTTCGTCAATTAAAAGACTGCCTCTTGGCACAACAACCTTTACATCAAAATTATTTCTGTCGTAATATTTCAAAAAATTAAGTACACATCTGCCAGCACCGCCAATGTTGCTGTCGCTTATTATATTTAATACCTTTATCACAGCACTTCCTCCTTACTCTTTAAGATTTGAGTAGTTTGCAGATACAATACCCAGTCCTATAAATATCCAGAATAAAAGCATTACACGGTAGTTATAGAATGTATAGTCAAATAAACTCTGTACCAAAAATGCTGAAATTGACGCCATTGAAGATATAACAAGTATTCTTTCTTCAAAACTTCTGTTTTTAATGTATGTGCAGAATAAATATTTATAGTATTTATAAATAAGAGCGATAAATACTACAAGACCAACTATACCTGTGTCACACATAATCTGTAAGAATGTGTTGTGTGAATGTGGTGCACTTATTTCGTTATATCCATAGAAAGGATAAACTTTGTTGTATGCAGCCTGTCCAGGACCTACACCGCAAAGCCAGTAGTCCTTAAGCATGTTTATAGTACCCATCCAAATATAAACTCTGTAAGAAGTTGATGAGTCTTCCATGTTACCTATACTCATAAAACGGTTTATAATGCTTTCCGGAAGCACAAAAGGCATAAAAAGCAACGCTACAACGCCAAGGAGTATAAAACGTCTGTCTAAAAGCACAAGGAAAACGCCTGCTGCCACAATAATACCTATATAGCAGCCTCTTGAATAAGTAAGTATAAGGCAGAGACTCATAACTGCCGCACAGCCTAAATAATAAAGCCTGAGCCACATATTCTTGCTTATAAAAAATCCTGCTGCTGCAAGAGGAATTACAAGAAGGAAGTATTCACCAAGCACGTTTGGATTTTCAAGTGTTGAGTAAACTCTGAATATGTTTTCAAACATTTCTGTGTCAACCCATACACCGCCAAATTTATCCTGAAACATAAACTGGTAAAAGCCATATAACGAAACAACAACACCAGCAGCACAAAGTATAAATATAAGACCTTTAACCTGTGTCTTTGTTTCAACTGCATTTTCTATAACTATTGCAAAAAGTATGAAAAATACTGTAAGAAGACCGCCATAGAGACTGCCTTTAACATCAACAGATGTAAATATGCTGAAAAGATATACGGCAGCATAGATATATATAAATCTGTTTACAGGTGAGTATTTAAGCCTTCTTCTTCTGTCACATGCCAGTGAAAGCATAAGAGAACCCATGCCTGCCACACTTAAAAGTATAATTATTGATGTAGGCAGTATAGGTGCAAATACAGCTGTAAGGGATGCCCAAAGTATAACCTTTTTATAAATACTTCCTGCAAAAAGCTTATTTAACCTTAATGCAGAAAATATTCTCATTATAAATATTCTAATTAAAAAATAAATCCTGTAAAATATACTGCCCTCAACAGTTCTTTTGTCATTGACGTTTTCAGTAAGAAACATATTTACAAGACCACTGCCTTCCAACAGATGCATTATGCCTCTGCCTATGGAAGAAAAAAATCTGTAAACCAAACTGCTTTCAACCATTATTCCTTTTCCTTTCTCATTATTTTTAAAGCAATATCAAATATAATAACAGCTTCTTTAACTTTAAGCGCATATGTTCCTATGGCATATATAACTGCTCCTATGGCTACACATACTGCGCAGCAAGCAATATACCCAATAAAGTTTGTATCTATATACATAAAAACAATGTTTTTTGCACCTAAAACAACAGCACCCATTATTAAGGCACAAATACACATTTTTATAAATTCTTTTATAAACCCTATATCAAATATACGCATTTTTTTCTGCATAGGTATAACAAGTATTATGGCTGCCACTATCTGACTTACAGAAGAAGCCAGTGCCAAACCGCCTACATTCATTTTTTCCCAAAGCAAGCTGCATAAAAGTGCATTTACACCTATTGATATAATACCGCTTATAAGAGGTATTCTGCCGTTTTGCTCAGCATAAAATGCACGGCTGAGTATTGTCTGAACAGCAAAGCCTATCATGCCTGGCGTAAAATAAAAAAGAGCATTTGATGTAATCTCTGCTGCAAACTCTGCAAATTCTCCTCTTTCATATATAACGCTTATAACAGGTCTACTTAGACACATAAGTCCAATCATCATAGGTATAACAAAAAATGATGTTATTTTAACTGTAGAACCAACAGTACTTCCAAAAGCCTTGCTGTCGTTATCAACAGTCATTCTTGAAAGCTTAGGGAATATTACGTTTGCTATTGAAAGCACAAATACACCTACAATAATTGAATACACAGTATTTGCATATTCAACAGCTGATACACCGGAGCCTTCAAATATTCTTGAAGCAAACTTTGTGCTTATGGCAAGGTTAATAGGCTGTACCCATGTACTTACCATAACAGGCAGCATAAGAGCTATTATTTTCTTAAGACCTTCGTCTTTTAAATTAATATATGGTCTATATGAAAAGCCTTTTTTCTTTAATGACGGTATCTGCACAATAGCCTGCATTGCCCAACCAATAAGGAAAGCCACAGTAAGTCCATATATGCCAAACCTGTCATTAAAAATAATATAATAAAGTATAATTACTAAATTTGAAGCAATACTCATTGCAGCAGGTACATTAAATTCGTCCATAGACTGAAGTATGCCTACAAATGAAAATGCAAGACCTGTAAATATAGTAGCCGGGAACAGTATCCTTAAAAGGCTTGTACAAAGAGCTGCCGTCTGGGCATCAAAGCCATCTGCAAAAATCTCTGTAAGATATGGCGCTGCTGCTATACCAAAAAAAGTAATTATAAATGTAAGTATTGAAACAAGAGTTATAAAGTTACTTGAAAGCTTAAAAGCCTCCTGCCTGCTTCTTTTTTTCATATACTCGTTAAACACAGGTATAAAAGAAGCCGATATTGCCGAAGCAAATACCACATCAAAAAATATTCTTGGTATACGGCTTGCCGTAAGAAATGCACTTGCCTCCATACCAACAGAATAATTAGTTGCCAAAAGCTGGTCTCTAACAAGACCAAGTATTTTTCCTACTAAAGTAATAACCATCATCATGCTTATAGCCTTGACGGTGTTGTTATTTTCTTTTTCCATTGTTACCCTCATTTTTTATTTTTTACGCACATTTTTACAGTTTATTATACATCTTATTTAAAAAAATGTATATGTATTTGTCTATTTTTAAATATAAATTTGAAACATTAATATTTTTTTAAGATTTTACAAAATAAAAAAACAGCTATATAAAGCTGTTTTTATACTATAGAAAAATATATTTTTAAAAATTGTATTTATCGCAGAAGGGTTTGGGGAACAACTAGTCAGTAAGTTTGCTAAAGCAAACTCCAGCCACAAGTGACTGTCCGCCTATCTTGGCGGTACCGTGTTCTCCAACTGGAATCCGTAGTCGGAATTCACTTCCGACGAGGAAAACAGCAAGTTTCAAAGCACTTGTGCATTGGAACTTGTCTGTTTATACCTATATAATAACTTCGCCAAAATCTTTATTTTGGCGAAAGGGCGTCGAATTTATCGACGCCCTCAAGCAGCTATTAAAACTGTCTTTCTTTTTTTAGTAATTGATATGGAGTTTTGTTTTTTTTATTCAACATCTATAAGAGCATCTAAATCCTCTTCGCCTGTTCTTACCTTAACAACCTTTGCAACGTTATAAACAAATATCTTACCGTCACCAATGTGTCCTGTATAAAGTGTATCTTTAACACATTTAATTACATCTTCCAAAGGTATGTTGCCTATAACAATTTCAAGCTTGATTTTTGGAAGAAGTGTTGCATCCATTTCAACACCTCTGTAAAGCTCTCCGGCACCTTTCTGTATACCACAGCCCATTACCTGACTTACTGTCATGCCTGTTACACCAAGGTCATTAAGAGCACGTTTAAGGGCTTCAAACTTAGCAAGTTTAGCTATTATGCTTACCTTATACATGCCTGTAATTTCTGAAACAGGAATATTTCCACCTTCAACCTGTACAGGTACTGCCTTATCTGCAGGAACAACATCATGTGCTTTTTCAATTACTGTTTTTTCATTAATGTCAAGTGTGCCTGTTATATCGTTAATTGCAAAACCTGAATATGCACTTACAAGTCCATGTTCATGGTAGTCAAGACCATCTATTTCAACATCAGCCGGAACTCTAAGACCAATAAACTTATCAATAACCTTAAATATAATTGTCATTGTAACAATTACCCATGCTGCAACAGCAACAACACCTATAAGCTGTGTAATAATCATGTTTACGCCGCCGCCATAGAAAAGACCGCCGTCTGTTGCAAAAAAGCCTACAAGAATTGTACCAACCATACCACATGCACCATGTACTGATATAGCACCTACCGGGTCATCAATTTTTGCTTTGTATTCAAAAAATTCAACTGAAAATACAATTACAATACCTGCTATAAAA
>CALWHO010000115.1 GCA_944380405.1 uncultured Lachnospiraceae bacterium | reverse complement strand
AATTCAAACAATCATTGTAGTGAGCGAATGCAAAATTGAAATACACTTTAAGTTAGAAATGATAATGACACAAAGAATCATTGAGAATTAATACTGGTAGGAAGCCAATTATAACAATGCCATATCTTTAAATGCGAAAATCAAAGCTTCCTGGTTTCACATGGAGTTTTGATTTTGGTATTTTACCAAAATTAAGATATTTCAATACTCATATTCTTTGGGAAAGAACAACGAAATAACATAATTCGACCAAGGAGCTTACGCCAAGGGGGTACCAGGCTTGCAGGGCATACTTATTGAAACCTTATGCAAGTTAGAGGAAGAATAAAAAATAAATACAGCGTTTTAAAAGAGCGATGTCATGAAAATGATGTCGCTTTTTTGTTTTGACATTTATTTTAATTAATTTTAATAAAATATATAAATCCTATTAAATTTATAAGAATAATTTTCGAAAGGAACATTCAAGGAACGGTAAACAAGGTCTTTAGGAACGCTCTGATATATATAATGTTATAAACATTATATTTTTGAGGAGGAAGAATTTTGAAAAAGCGAATAATGTCATTTCTTATTTGTGCGGCAATTATTGGCGGTATGTTTGGCAATCAATTTAATGCCTATGCTGATGATAATATGATCGTAAGTGCAACCGGATCAGAAATGACGGAAACAACAATATCTTCGGAGGAACCACTATCTTATGATGATGCTTTAGATGCAGGCGGAGATGAAACGGTATTAGATAATACTTTAGATGCAGGCGGAGATGAAACGGTATTAGATAATGCTGTTTCAGAAGGAAGCAATTTAGATGATGAAAATAAAACTGCTGAAGATGATACCGTTATAAGCGATGGTTTAGGGGCTGAAGATGGGTTAGATATTTTAGGGCCTACAGAACCTTTAGATCCTTCTTTGATAGAAGCAGTACCTAATTTTTCAACTGCTTTTGGCGATGAAATGGGATTGGTAGTTGATGTGACTGAAGAGGATATGGAAGATGTAGAAGCAGTCATCGGTTTAGACCCTGAAAAGCCAGAAGAGGAAACAACAGAAAAATATGGATCATATATACGTTTGGCTGATGCAACTGACACATTTTTTGGCGGTGAAATCATTACAGTATATAATGGTGTAACTATCTCTGGTAATATGGCAAATGTTCCTGAAGGATCTTATACACTTGTTTATTTGCCAAAAGATAGTTTTGAACAACCAGCAATGAAAGATATTTCTTTAAGTTTTGATAAAATTAAAGAAGCTGAAATTATTGAAGATGAACAAAACTATATTATAAAAACAACTTATAAAGATTTGTATGGCGGATATAATAGTGCAACTCCTTTTAAAGTAAGCTTAAAAAGAGGTTTGACAAAAAATTTAAGCCAGCACAATATTAAGCAGGAATTCTATACAAGTGATGGTGTATTAAAATCAGAAAGCCAGCTTCTTGTAAATGGCAAGGCAAAATTGGAATCAGCATCAAGCAGTTATTACTCTGCCATTAGAATGGTAAGTGAAGTAGATAAGAGCTTTGTTGTGAAGGAAAATACATTTATTGATTTTGGGCCAAGTTATTTTAGTTTTCCAAACTCAAATGAACTTGATCCAAGAGACAGAAGAATTTTTGCTTCAATTCCAGAGGGTGTTAAAGTAAAGGAAGGTACAGGCTGGACATATGACGAAGCTTTAGGTAAATGGTATAAAGACGTAACTGTAAAAAAGCTTAATTTTACAGAAACATGTATTACACTTGATCTTGGTGGAATAGATTTATCAGAACATGACAGCAGTGCTAAAGCTAAGGTATTCCAAGTTGATTTTTCTGCACAGCCTTTGGAAAGATGATCCATGGGATGTTGATAACCCACATGACGGCAACCCTCCAACAAAATCTACTCCTGCAACAGAAAATAATATACATGAAAAAGTTGAGACATCTGATAATGTAACACATGATAATTCAAATAATACTGATAATGGCACAAATAAGCCACATACAGATAGTTCTAAACTTGATAGTGTACCAAAAACAGGGGATTCAAGCTGCATTAATATGTGGATATTTACTGCATTAATTTCATTTATATCTTTTGCAGTACTTATATTTACAAGGAAGAGAAGAAATTGATTTTTTAGATCAAAAAATATGCGGCATATGAATCAGCAGCAGATGTTTGATTTTTTCAAGCATCTGCTGTTTTTTAGATAATTTGATATATGTAAAAGCATGTGTTATTAAGTTATAAGGAATGAAAAACTTATGAATTACAATAAAAAAAACAGAGTGTTTATAAGCAATTTATATATTATAATAAGCTTAAGTGTACTTATATTTTCTTTGTTTATGATTGGAAAAAATGTTATGGATTAGAAAAAGAAAGAAAATATTTTGAAAAACTGGCTTTTACTGTAGCTAATGAAGAACAGTTATCAGTAGATTTTAAAAATACAGGAGAAAATATTTTTTTCAAAGAGCAATATGAGAAAAGTATGAAATATCAGGAATTAATTGAACAGAACAATGATTTCTTTGGATGGATTAAAATAGAAGATACTCTTTTGAATTATCCGGTTATGTATTCTCCTGACAAACCGGATTTTTATCTGTATCATGATTTTAGCAGGAAGAAATCTATAAGCGGAGTTCCTTTTTTAGACGCAGAGTATAAAGACAACAATGGACTTTACATAATTTATGGACATAACATGAGAAATGGAACTATGTTTAATACTATATTAAAATATAAAGATTTTGAGTTTTGGAAACAGCATAAAAAATAGTTTTTAATACGCTTAAAGAAGATAAAGTTTTTGAAGTTGTAGGTGCTTTTTATTCTCAAGTTTATACAAAAGACCAAAAAGATGTATTCCGTTTTTATGAATATAAAGATTTAAGCGAAGAAAAAACGTTTTGTGAATTTATATCAAATGTTCAAAAAAATTCACTATATGATACGGGAATTACACCTACTTATGGTGAAGAAGTATTACTTCTTGTAACATGCTCTTACCATACATATGAAGGTAGATTTGTTGTAGTAGCACGGCATGCAGAATATTAAATACAATAAAATTGAAGTATAGAGAGTATTTTTGAATTATTTTGAGGTATACTTAAGACAATATTATAAATAACTCAAAAGCATTGAATATATTTAATTTTTACTTTTTGTATCAGTATTTTGGAGAGTGAACCAAATGAATAAAAATAGTTCAAAAAAACAGTTGAAACCTAATGAAAACATATTATTTCTTATTCCTAAATTAAATGATATTGCTATATCTACCGGAATAATTGGCTTTTGTCCAGAAGATAATTATAAAATAATTTTTGCTAATAACTTTTTGGTATCAGAACTGGGATATGATGATGAAATGGAATTACAGCAAAATATGGGTTTTTCATTTCTAACGCTTATACACCCAGATGAATTGGAAGAGTTAAAAAAATATATTAAAAGTATGGATTATAGCAAGGATACTATTCGACATCGCTTTAGATGTAAAAATTATGAGTATAAATGGTTTGATGTTTCTGGTGCAGTTAAAACAGATAGTAATGGAAGAAATGTGATTTTTTTTACATGTACCAATGCTTCTAAATATATAGATTTGGAATATAAACTAAAAGAAGTTTATTCTGAGATAGAAAAAGTGAAATTACAGATGAAAATATCAGTAGGCAATTTTCCTTGTGGATTATTGATTTTTAATCTCAGCGATAAAAATGAGGTTTGTTACGCAAGTGATAACTTTTGTTTAATGTGTGGTTATACAAGAAATGAGATATAACATAAATTCTATAATCAGTATATAAATCTTATATATGAAAATGACAAAGAGCTTTTTGAAAAATGCTTACATGAACTGGCAGAGTATCCACACCAGAAGAATTTGGAATATAGAATAAAAACTAAATCTGGTGATTTAATGTGGGTAATTGATTCCATAAAATCAATAAGAGATGCACAGGGTAATATGTGGGCATATGCAGTTATAATTGACATAAGTAAATGGAAACAGTTATGGTCTGTTTTTAATGAAGGTGCAGATGAGTTGAATTTTGGAACAATACTCAGCGAAGGTAATAACAGTGATAAAAATAAAATTTTTAATGAGTGTTGTCCTAAAAAATTACAGCAGATATTGCCTTTTGCTTTTATAATAAGAGAACTGGATATTGAAAAAGACCCTATTTATATTTCGTCTAATACAGAAAAATTTTTTAGAAATTTTATTTCAACAAATTATAATTCAGAAAATACTTCATTAAGGCAGTTTATTTTTGCTGATGACTATATAAATTTAAAAAGAATTTATAAACAACATCAAAAAAATCTCCCTCTTGAATTTGAAAATGAATTTCGTTTGGTAGGAGAAGACGGGAATTTTACATGGATACATGAAAGGGCTAAAAGATTAAATGGGTTTTCTGTACCAGGTGTGTATTTAAGCATATTTACAGATATTACACAGCTTAAAAATACGGAATATAAGCTTAGTGTTCGTGAAGAAGAAACACGTATTATTGCTCAAAAGAACAATGATATTGTTGGGTGGTTTGACATACATAACAATACAATTTCATTTTTGGACAGGTATTCAACTAGATATAATATATTTGAAGACAAAGAAAAGATAATAGATTTTGGAGATAAAACAGGTTATGTACAGAAAGAAAGTCTGCAAAACTATATTGAGTTTTATGAAAAAATAAAAGCATTTGAGCCATCAGAAGCAGAAATAAAAGTAAAATGTAATGATAATGAAGAAAAATGGTTTTTTTGCACATATAATTTAATACCTGAACAAAATGGAAAAACTGATTTGGCTATGATTTATTTTTCTGATATTACAGAAAAAAAGTTAAGAGAATTTCAAATTCAAAAATTAAAGGAAAGAGAACGTATTTTAGAAATTATGTCAGAGGACTCTCAAAAAGTAATTCTAAAGTTTAATTTTTCTAATATGTGTTATGAACCCCTTAATTCAGTAGCAAAAAATTTGTTTAAAGATATACAGGTGTATAATGCTGAAAAACTTATAAGTTATGAGTTTATTGACGAAGAAAGCATTGAAACAGCAAGGGAATTTTATGAGGATATGTGTAAAGGCAAAAAAACTGGAACCATGAGTTTTAAGGTCAAAAGACAAGACGGTGGTTACCGATGGTATCAAAGTACATTTACAAATATTTTTATTAGTACAGATATGCCGGAATACGCTGTAATTTTTTGCGAAGACATAACTGAAAAGAGAAACAATGAACTGGCTTCATTAAGATTTTCAGACTATACGAAAATAGGTTCAAGAAAAATATTTTTAAATTTGGAATATAATGTGACAAAAGATTCTTTTGAAAAAAGTGATGGAAACATACCTTCATGCTATGTACCATATTTTATGACTTCATATACAAATGCATATAAAAGAATGCTTGATGATGTTTTGCCTGAAGATAAAGATGACTTTATATCAAGTATTTCAAGAGAAAATATTTTGAAAAACACAAAAGACGGCACAGATTATGCAACAAAAGAAATTTTGATAAATTATAATAACCAGCCTACATGGATACGTGTATTTTATCAAACAATGAAAGATCCATATACATCTTTTATTAATATATGGATTACATGTATCAATATTAATGAAGAAAAGCAGTATGAACTTAAGCTTTTGGAAATGGCAAAAATAGATAAATTAACTGGAATTTACAACAGAGTAGCATTTATGGACTGGGTAGAAGATAAATGTAAAATAACAAATAAAAATAATAAGCGTTTTCTTATTATGCTTGATGTTGATGGTTTTGGTAAAGTTAATGACAGGTTTGGTCACAATTATGGTGATATATTATTGCAGAAAATTGCACAGACATTGAAATTAGTGGCTGGAAATGAAGATATTTTGGTGCGTTTAGGAGGAGATGAATTTGCTATATTTACAGGAGAATTTTCTGATATGGATATGGCTGAGGAAAAACTACGCATTATAATTGCTTCCATGTACAGAGAACTGAAGTGGGACATTAAAATATCAATGAGTGCAGGTGTATCAATTTTTCCTGATGATGGTAATAGCTTTCAGATACTTTATGAAAAGGCTGATATTGCACTGCATTATGCAAAGTTAACAGGGCGAAATAAATATATTATTTATAATAGCACTATGGATGATATAGATACATCATGTGCTATGGCGTCAGAAAATGAAGAATACATGATAAAAAAGGGCATTTTTATAAGAACTTTTGGATATTTTGAAGTATTTGTAAATGGAGATGCTTTACTCATAGAAAATGCTAAGGCAAAAGAGCTTCTTGCTATTCTTGTGGATAGAAGAGGGGCTTATGTATCACAGGCAGATCTTATATCATGTCTTTGGGAGGATGAGCCAGTTAATAAAGTTACAATGGCTAGACTTAGAAAAGTTGTTATGCACTTGCGTAATGCACTTAAGGCTTATAGCATAGAAGAACTGGTAGAGTCAAAGAGAGGTCTTCGCCGTTTAAATACAAGTATTGTAAATTGCGATTTGTATAATTTTTTATCGGGCAAGGCAGAATACAGTAATTTGTTTAAAGGATCATATATGTTAAATTATAGCTGGGGAGAATTTATGATATCTGAACTGGAGACTCAAATTAATTCAGGACAGGTATAAAAAAGCTAATTTTATTCATAAATTTATGAATTATTATATAATATGGACAGATTATTTATATAATTATATACTCTAAATAAAATTTTAAATAGAGTTTTTAGTTTAAAAAAAGGAGTTAATGAATTATGAAGAAAAAAAGTATAGCTTTAGTTTTAATAGTTGCATTATCTATGTTGATGTCTGCTTGTGGTGAAAAAACAGAAAGTAATGCAGATAAAAGTGCCAGTGCCAGCACAAGTGAAAGTGTTTCAGCGGAAGAAAGCACTGAAGAATCTGCTGATGGTGAAGAAGTATATGAATACCCTTCAGAAGATGTTGAGCCTATGGAGTATGAAAGTGATTTAGGCTACAGCATTATATATGACCCAAGTGTAATTACATTAGATGATACAGGCGAAAGCGATATATTTACATATAACACTGCTGAAACCCTTGATGCACCTGTATATATATCTGTTATGCGTTATGACGATATGGACTCAGAAACTTTAACAGATGGAATTATTTTGCAGTCCGGCATAGATGGTTTGGAAGCACAAAGCACATATTTCGGTGCAGAAAGCATTGAAACACAGTGCATATACATTGAAAAAGATGTTGAAGGTGTTACTCAGATGCAGATATTTTATGTAATACCTATGTCAGAAGGCTCTATGGTTGTTGAGATAGGCGGATATATTGGAGCACCTGCTAATGTAGATGCAACTATAACTGAAATGCTTGGTACATTCTATTTAAAATAATAAGTTAACTAACCTGAATAAATAACTTAATAATATCTACTTAAATGTAAAAAAAGCAGTATGGATAATAAGTCCAAACTGCTTTTTTATTTAATTTTTATTTAACATATATTTTTGCATAATAGCAATGAACTTTTCTGCTGCCTTAGTAAATACCTGATATTTTTTCCATACAATACTCATTTTAGGCTTTAATTCAACTGAAAGTGGTCTAAAACAAAGTGTACTTTTTCCTGTTGTATTTATAATATTATCAAAGCATATTGCATATCCAAGACCTTCTTCAACCATAAGAGAGCCGTTAAGCAATAAATTATAACTTCCTACTATATTAAGCTCATCTTTATTACAGCCAAATATTGATGTAAGATTATTATCACGTAAAATCTGCCTTGAAACTATTAATGGTTTATTTATTAAGTCTTCAGGGGAAATAATTTTTTTTGCTGCTAAAGTGTCATTTTTTTTCATCATGACACCAAAATAATCTACAGACGGCAGTGTGAAACTATCATAACGGTTAGTATCAATATCTCCAAAAACAAGGGCAAAGTCAATAATACCGTGGTCTAATTCTTCCAATACAGTAGATTTATCACCACTTATAATATGTAAATTAACAAGTGGATAATTTTCTCGAATTTTCTGCACTGCCTTTACAATATTTCTTACACCTTCTGTTTCTCCTGCTCCAATATATATGTCTCCTTCAACTGTTTCATCAGAAACAGAAATTTCTTTTTGAGTTTTTTCCATAAGACTAAGTATTTCTTCGGCTCTTTTTTTGAGAAGCAATCCTTCTTCAGTAAGTGTTATTTTTCTGTTGCTGCGTATGAATAATATTTTGCCCAGTTCTTCTTCCAGATCTTTTAACTGACGAGATAGTGTTGGCTGTGACAGGTGCAAACGCTTAGCAGCAGCAGAAATGCTTTGCTCCCTTGTTACAGCCAAAAAATACTGTAAAACACGAAATTCCATATATATCACACCTTTCTTAAATTAAAATTATATCATTTTTATATATGCCTTAAAAGCATATAAGGGTATGTATTATAAGTATTTGTTTTAAAAATGATTTAATAATATAATTATTTCGAAAGATAAAACTTTAATGTATGTCAAATTAATTTTAAGAGGTGAATATTTATGATAAATCAGGGAATTTCAGTTTTAATGAGCCTTATAATGTCACTTTCTATGTCGGCATGTTCAGGCTATAGCGAAATGGTAGAAAAAGAAAAAAATACACCTCAAGCAGAGGCTGTTTATTCTGAAACTGAAACTCAAGAGGAGGACACAACAATGGAAAATATACAAATTACTATAAATGATAAAACTTTTACTGTTACTATGGCAGATACAAAGGCTGCTGATGAATTTATTTCAATGCTGCCTATGACATTAAATATGCAGGAGCTTAATGGAAACGAAAAATACAGCTATATTTCAAATTCTCTTACAACTGATACATATAGACCAAATGAAATACAAACAGGCGATTTAATGCTTTATGGCTCAGACTGTATTGTATTATTTTATGAAAGCTTTTCATCTTCTTATAGCTATACAGCTTTGGGAAGTATTGATGACATAGAAGGTTTAAAAGAAGCTGTTGGAACAGGCAGTGTAGAAATTAGTTTTAAGGCAGAGTGAGGTATTTTAAATGAACATTATTATTTTAAACGGAAGTCCAAGAAAAAATGGAAATACTAAATTTATGATAGATGCTTTTTTAGATGGCGTAGCAAAAAACAACCATAATATTACAACAATATCTGTATGTGAGAAGAAAATATCAGGCTGTATTGCCTGTGAATACTGTCATACTGCAGGAAATGGCGTTTGTATTCAAAAAGACGATATGGAGGAAATATATCCTGTTTTGCAGGAAGCAGAAATGATTATATTGGCATCGCCTATTTATTATCATGGATTTACTGGTCAGCTTCAGTGTGCCATAAACAGAATATATGCACTTGATAAGCCTAAGAATTTAAAAAGGGCAGCTTTATTCTTATCTTCTGAAAGTAACAATGTTTTTGATGGAGCAATTTATGAATATAAAAATTCATTTATTGATTATTTAAACCTTGAAGATATGGGCATTTTTACAGCTTACGGAGATGAAAATAAATCAGAAGAAAAAAGAAAAGAATTATTTGATTTTGGGTTTAATTTGTGTGACGAACATAAAGAAAATAAAAAAATGTCTGTGTCAGATTTTTTGAAAGAAATGAACACAGGAAAAGAAGTAGTTGCTGGTTCTGATGTGCATTTATGTATGCATGATTTGGCTCAGGAAGCAATGAAAATCACTGCTGAATTAAATTCAAAATACCACACACATGAAGAGATAATACAACTTTTTTGCAAACTTACTGGAAAAGAAATTGATGAAAGCTTTGCTGTATTTCCACCTTTTTATACAGACTGCGGAAAAAACTTAACAATAGGCAAAAATGTATTTTTTAACAGCGGATGCAGAATGCAGGACCAAGGCGGAGTTACTATTGGAGATGGAACACTTATAGGTCATAACGTTGTTCTTGCTACAATAAACCATGACATTGACCCTTCAAAAAGAAGCAATATGCATCCAAGACCTATACATATTGGAAAAAGTGTATGGATTGGAGCAAATGCAACTGTTTTGCCAGGTGTAACAATAGGTGATGGAGCAATTATTGCAGCAGGTGCCGTTGTAACAAATGATGTGCCTGCAAATACAGTTGTTGGTGGTGTACCGGCAAAAACAATAAAACAGATATTATAAAAGAGTTAAAGATAGTATGAAAAAAATTTTTTATACTGTCTTTTTTATATTAAAATTAAACTTTTTATATGAGTTATTAGTCTAAATAATGTAAAGATATACAAATATAGAAGGGGGGTAATATTATGAAAAAAACATTTATTATGATTAGCATTGTTTTTGCTGCATTTAACTCTATGACTGCATTTGCAGGTGAAACATATGGTTTTGTAAAGCTTCGTCAATACGAAGAAAATAACAAAAACACTGTTTTATGGAACCAAGAAGAACAAAAAGTATCAGTTTATAATAATGATGAATTTTTATATTACCTTAATATAGGCGGCAGCACAGTAAACACTGACATATTTTCTTTTCAGCTTGACTATAATGCAAACATAAATGATGGGTTTACATACTTAAAACAGGATACACTTGACTATATAAGCAAAACAAATAATTGCCCAAAAACTTACAGTGAAAATGGAAAATATGAAGTTGTTGAGGAAAAATATATAAGTGGTGATGGAAATATATGCCTTAGCTATCCTCAGATTAAAAATTATAAAGGTGAGCTTATAGCTGACTACATAAATCAAAGCATATTTAATATGACTGAAAAATACATGAACAGCGATATTTATAAGAGTATAAATATTGACTATACTTTGCAGAAATGTTCAGATGATTTAATAAGTATTCTTTTTACAGGAGAGGCAAGTGTTGAGTCATATTTAGATACAGTTAATATTGCAGACTCTATTACTCTTGATTTTAAAACAAGCAATGAGTTTACTGTAGAAAATAACATAAGTGATATTGACAGACTTAAATGTATTTTACAAGACAACAGCATAAGAAAACTGGAGTACGAAAAACTTAAGTTTTATATAAACGAAGATAAAATAGTGTTTTACTATAGACCTTTAGATGACAGCAAAAATTTATATGATGCTGTATTTTTAAATTTAAATGATATAGAGGATATTTTAGTATTTTCAAATATAGAAAGACCTGCGAGCTGATTGATACAAAAAAAGCGATATTTTTAAAATATCGCTTTTTTTTATTATACATTAAATCTGAAAAGTATTACATCGCCGTCTTTTACAACGTATTCTTTACCTTCTGAACGAACAAGACCCTGTTCTTTTGCGAGGGTATATGAACCAAGTCTGTCAAGGTCTTCATAAGAAACAACTTCTGCTCTGATGAAACCTCTTTCAAAGTCGCTGTGGATTTTACCAGCAGCACCAGGTGCTTTTGTACCTTTCTTAATTGTCCAAGCACGGCTTTCCTGTGGACCTGCTGTAAGGTAGCTTATAAGACCAAGAAGTTTATAGCTTGCACTTATAAGGCGGTCAAGACCACTGCCTTCTACGCCAAGGTCTGCAAGGAATTCTGCCTTTTCTTCTGGGTCAAGTTCAGAAATTTCTTCTTCGATTTTTGCACAAAGTACAAATACTTCTGAGTTTTCTTTTGCTGCAAGTTCACGCACAGCCTGTACATTTTTATTATTTGCTCCGTCATCTGCAAGGTCATCTTCAAGTACGTTTGCTGCATAAAGAACAGGCTTTGCAGTAAGAAGGTCAAGGCTATTTACAAAAGCGTAGTCGTCTTCGTTATCAAACTCTACAAGACGAGCACAAGTGCCTTCTTCAAGAGCATCTTTAAGTTTCTGAAGAATATCAACTTCTTTTCTAAGGGATTTATCACTTT
>CALWHO010000114.1 GCA_944380405.1 uncultured Lachnospiraceae bacterium | reverse complement strand
TTCTGTTAAAGCAGCAACGGCACCTGCTGTAAAAGGCATAAGTTTCTCTTTGTCTACATAAGATTTAACGAAGTGGGCAAAGGCTTTTATATTTTCATTATTTCTATCCATTTCATAATCGAAATCGGCAAGGATTTTGAAATACTTATCGAATTCTTCATCGTACTCCCTTAAAACTTCATAATAATAGCTGCTGCCTATCATTATTATTTTTATTGACACAGGAATTGGCTCCGGCTTTAACGACGGTGCTACCACAGCTCCCGTCTGTTCCTTTGCCCCTTCTATTGAAATTTCTCTTGTTTTTACAACACGTCTTATAGCTTCCCAGCTAAAAGGATTGCTGAAAATATCGTGTGCCTGAACAATAAGGTATCCTCCGTTTGCCTTGTGGAAAAGGCCTGCCTTTATTTTCATAAAGTCAGTTGTAAGGTTACCAAATTCGTTATCGTATTCTATTTCGCCTACAAGATTAAAATATGTTGGATTAAAATCAACCACAACAGGCGCACCTTTTGTTTCACTGTTATCAACAACAAGGTTTACCTTATATTTTAAAGTTACATCTTCTGCTGTTTTTTTGCCTAAAAGAGGTAAAAGAGCAGCCATGTTTTCCTCTTCTTCACCTTCTGAAGGTATAAACTGATCTATGTTTTCCAGTACATCTTCCTGAACAGCCTCAATATATTTTAAAACTCTCTCGTAGTCTTTGTATTTTTCCTGAATACTGTTTACATGGTGACCTATGGCAAACATTCCCACCTTGTAATCTAAATCTTCAACTGCTTTTTTAAGTTCTTTTTCAGCATCTTTTATTTCACGCATTATAGCACCGGCTTTTTCCTGAACTATATCACTTTCACGATTAATTGTTTCTTTAACCTCTTCGCTTAATGCGTCATAGTTTTCTTCGTTTATAGGCTTTCCGTCTACAATAGGCATAAAATACATACCGCCATTTGCAGACTTAATTGTAAAGCCATGCTCACCTGCTATTTCAGAAAGACGCTTCATCATCTGGTCACGCTTGTCATCGTAAAACTTTAATATCTCGTTTTTCTGGTTTTCGTAGTTGTCTGAGTTAAAAGCCTTTTGTATCTCAACATTAAAAACCTCAACAAGCTCGCTCATGTCATCTCTGAACTGTCTGCCCATTCCTGGCTCAAACCTAAGTGCAAGGGGACTTCTTGGCTCTGCAAAGTTATAAACATAGCACCAGTCATAAGGCACAGGCTCGTTTTTTGCCTGTTTTTGTGTGCTAAGCTTTGCATATGTTGTTTTACCAACACCTGTAGGACCTGCCATGTATATGTTGTAGCCCTTGTTCTTCACCTGCAAGCCGAAATTAAAGGCTTCTACAGCTCTTTTCTGACCAATAATAGTGTCAAGGCCTTCTATTTCATCAGTTGTCTTAAAATCAAATAAGCTTTCACTGCAAAAATTGTTTAACTGATCATATCTTAATTCTTTTGCCTGCAAATAAATCCCCCCCTTAATTTTAAGGTTAAACATTTTCATATTCTTCATAATTTTCAAAATATTTCCACATTATAACGGCATCTTCGTTTGTGTCTTTATAATAATTCTTTCTAAAGCCCTCTGGCTTAAAACCATATTTTGTGTAAAGCTTCTGGGCTGTATAGTTTGAAATTTTAACCTCTAATGTTATGCCTATCATTTCTCTTTCCTGAGCAACCTTTATAAATTCCTCCATAAAAAGAGAACCAATACCAAGCTGTCTATACTCAGGTGCTACTGCCACATTTGTTATCTGACCTTCGTTTACAACATGCCACATTCCTGCATATCCGGCTATTTTTCCGTCTACCTTGGCTACAAAATAAATAGCCATTTTGTTTTCGCTTACTTCTCTTTCAAAGTCTGCTCTTGTCCATGGTATATGGAAACAGCTTTCTTCAACTTTAAGTACATCATCTATGTCTTCCATAGTCATAGGTAATATTTCTATCATTTATTTATTCTCCTGACTTTTGTTTTTCTTCAAGCTCTCTTTCAGCCTGGGATTTTCTTAAATATTCAGGTGCAAAATCACTGCCATCCATAAACTTGCCCTTTGCAATATAGTCTTCAGCAACAGCTGCAACAGAAGCTGCTCTTTGAAGATTGCAGTTTAAAGGTGCAATAACAGCATTTTCGCACTTATCTATGGCATCTCTATATACAAAAATTCCATCGCCTAAAAATACAGCCTTTTTATCAAGCTTTGAAACAAAGTCCAAAACTTCGTCTATAATTCTTGTTGCAGGAGGCAGTATCTCTTTTAATTCATATCCGTCAAAAACATAAATGGCGTTATAAACCTGTTTACGTCTTGCGTCCATAATAGGACAAATATATTTTTCTGTTCCGAATATATTGTATGCCAAAGCCTCAAGTGTTGGTACGGCAACAATAGGTTTTTTTAAGCCATGAGCAAAGCCCTTTGCAGTAGCTGCACCTATTCTAAGACCTGTAAAAGACCCTGGACCTGCTGCACAGGCTATGTAATCTATTGTGTTTATGTCTGTCTGAGAAAGCTTAACTATTTCATCAATCATAGGCATTATAGTCTGTGAATGAGTAAGTTTATAGTTAAGTGTATATTCAGCTATAATTTTGCCATCTTCGCTTATGGCAGCTGATGCCACAAGACCTGATGTATCAAGAGAAAGTATCTTCATTATAAATCACCTCTAACAGTAATTTTTCTGTATTCGTCGCCTTTTGACAAATCCTTTTCTATTTTAATCCATACAGCATTTTCAGGTATTATTTCTTCCACAAGCTCTGCCCATTCCACAAGACATACACCGTCACCAAAGAAATAGTCCTCATACCCTGTGTCGTCCATTTCCTCAATGCTTCCTATTCTATATACGTCAAAATGGTATAAATTAAGCCTGCCTTCGTACTCGTTTATAATTGTAAATGTAGGGCTTGTTATATATTCATCTGTAACGCCAAGACCTTTTGCAAAGCCTCTTGTAAAAACAGTTTTTCCTACTCCTAAATCACCTGAAAGACAGATTATGCTGCCTTTTTTTGCTTCCTGACCTAATTTATAGGCAAACTCTTCTGTTTCTTTTGGACTGAATGTTTCTAAAATCATGTCTTTTCTCCTTAAATAAAAAATAGAAACTTTAACATTGTTTTCAGTATAACATCTATTGAATTTATTTGCAATTTGTCTGCTTTTTTAAAAATAATAAATGACGCCTTTTTAAGGCGTCAATGAGTCTTTGACAAAATTATTATCTTACTATTGCATATCCCATGTATGCTATGTAAACCAAGATCATAATTAAGCCTTCTTTTTTGTTTATGCTGTCTCTTGTTTTTGCAAATAAAAATACAATAAAGCACATGGCAATAAGAAGTATGCTGTCCATTACAGACTGTACAGTAACAGGTATAGGCATTATTGCAGAAGATACACCTAATATAAAAAGTATATTAAATATGTTTGAACCTATTACGTTACCTACAGCAAGACCATTTTCGCTTTTTTTAGCAGCAACTATTGATGTTACAAGCTCTGGAAGTGAAGTACCTACAGCAACAATTGTAAGACCAACAAGAGTTTCGGACATACCAGCAGCTAATGCTATTGCCTTGGCACTGTTAACAACAAGCTGACCACCTGCAATTATGGCAGCAAGACCGCCAAATATGTAAAGGATTATTTCCCACACTTTAAGAAATACCTTTGTAGGCTCTTCATCTTTGTTTCTTGATTTTAAAGCTGCCTTAACAGTATAGCTTAAATAAAAAACAAAAAGACAAAGAAGCACTATACCGTCTATACGGCTTAAAATACTGCATTCTTCAGAAGAATTAAGACCATACTCAACAGATACTGTCATAAAGCCGCCAAAAACAAGTATTATAAGCACAGCCGTAATAATATTCATAAATGAAAAGTCTCTATTTACAATTTCTTTGTCACAAGGCACTGGAGCCATTACAGCACATGCCCCAAGAACCACAAGAAGATTAAACATATTAGAGCCTATTACGTTGCTAACTGCTATTTCATTTGAGCCCTGAAGAGCAGCAGATATACTTACAGCCATTTCAGGAGCACTTGTTCCAAAAGCAACTATTGTAAGACCAATAATAACACTTGGCACAAGCATTTTTCTTGCCACAGCTGCACTGCCTTCAACAAAAAAGTCTGCACCCTTTATAAGTAAAACAAAACCAACCAAAAGTATAACAATATTTAATAATGTATTCATATCACCTTTTTCCCTTCTTTTATCTTTTAGTTTACAACAAAAAAACGAAACTTCTGCTGCATCAATATATAATACAACAGAAGCTTCGTATTAATTACAAATAGCCGCCAATTTTTTTATGGCCAAACAAGCATTCTTTTGTCTTCTGGAATTTTCTTTTCCATAATAATACCGTGGTCTTTGTAGCTTTTAAGCACAAAGTGAGTAGCTGTGCTTATTACAGCATCAATTGGAGATAACTTATCTGATACAAAAAATGCAATTTCCTTAAGTGTCTTTTCTTCAAGTATTACACAAAAATCATATCCGCCAGACATAAGATATACGCTTCGTACTTCCTTGTGGTTGTAAATTCTTTCGGCTATTTTGTCAAAGCCGTCTCCTCTTTGAGGTGTAACCTTAACCTCTATAATAGCTGTTACAAGCTCTCTGTTTGTTTTGTCCCAGTTGATAAGTGTGTTATAACCGCATATTATGCGTTCTTCTTCCATTTCTTTTATACACTTTTCAACATCTTCTTCTGTGCTGTTTATAAGCACTGCTATTTCCTTTGCTGTAAGCTTGCTGTCCTTATCTATAAGGTCAAGTATTTTTTCTCTCATAATAGGTCCTCCCATATGTTATTG
>CALWHO010000113.1 GCA_944380405.1 uncultured Lachnospiraceae bacterium | reverse complement strand
TGGATAAAGATTTAAACTATACAATGAAATTTGACAGCCTTGTTAAGGAAACAGAAACAGAGGCTAAAAAAATAATGACGGCTGTATATGCAGCACTTGTGGAAAAAGGCTATAACCCTGTAAATCAGATTGTGGGATATATACTTTCAGGTGATCCAACTTATATTACAAGCCATAACAATGCAAGAAGCCTTGTAAGACGTCTTGAAAGAGATGAGCTTTTGGAAGAACTTGTAGCAAGCTATATTAAAAATAATATCCAAAGGTGAAAAATTGTGAGAATACTTGGACTTGATTATGGTGACAAAACTGTTGGGGTTTCTGTAAGCGACCCTTTTGGCTGGAGTGCTCAGGGGGTGGAGATAATACGCAGAAACTCGCCTGATGAATATAAACAGAGCCTTGGCAGAATAGAAGAGCTTATAAATGAATATAGTATAGAAAAAATAGTTCTTGGGTTTCCTAGAAACATGGACGGAAGCGAAGGAGCAAGATGCGAAAAGACTCTTGCCTATAAAGAGCGAATTGAAAAGCGTTTTCCGAAAATAGAGGTTATACTTTGGGACGAAAGATTAAGCACTGTTGCAGCAGACAGATACATGATGTCTGCGGACTTAGGTCATGACAAAAGAAAAAGCGTTATAGACAAAATGGCAGCTGTGTTTATACTTCAGGGATACCTTGACTATATGCGTAATGAAAAAGACCGTATTGATGAGGACGAAAAAGAAATAATAGTCCTTGAAGATGATGACGGTACAGAAGAAGAATATTATATTGACTCTCAGGAAGAAAAAGACGGCGTAGTTTATATTTTTGCTGTTAAAGTTGAGGGTGAAAAAGAATATATTATTATGAAAGAAGTTTTGGACGAAGACGGCGACATTTGTTATGAAACCCTTGAGGACGAAACAGAAATTGATGAAGCAAAAATACTGTTTAAAAGCAGTATAGATAATTTATAAAAAGGAGATAATAAAAATATGGCATTTGATGAAGAATTAACAGAAGAATTTGAAACACTTATACTTACAGACGAAGACGGTATTGATACAGAGTTTATGGTAGTAGACTCACTTGAATGTGATGGATCAAGCTATATACTTGTTCTTGAAGCTGCACTTATTGACGATGAAGACGCTGAAGCTATGATACTTAAAAAAGTAACAGAAGACGGCGAAGATTCATACGAACTTATAGAAGATGATGATGAATTTAATAAGGTTGCAGACCTTTTTGCAAAGCAAAGCGAAGAATATGATGTTCAGATAGAAGAATAATAAAAAAACATATTGCGCCGTATTGTGCCATATAGGGTGATATTGCACAGGGCGCATTTTCATTGTTTTTGAATTTATATTTTGTATATTTGTACGGAAAAATTTAATAGAGAAAAGGAGGAGTTTTTTTGGCTGCAAAAAAACCAAAACTGAAAGTGATATCCTTGGGAGGACTTCAGGAGATCGGAAAAAACATGACAGTTTTTGAGTATAACCAGGATATCATTATTGTAGACTGTGGTTTGGCATTCCCAGAGGATGAAATGCTCGGCATAGACATGGTTATACCTGACATTTCATACCTTGAAAAAAACAAAGATAAAGTACGAGGCATTGTTCTTACTCACGGACATGAAGACCATATAGGTGCCCTTCCTTATATACTTAAAGAGCTTAATGTGCCAGTATTTGGTACTCTTTTAACTATTGGTCTTCTTGAAAACAAACTTAAAGAGCATGGTCTTATGGATACAACAAGAAGACACGTTGTTGTGCCAGGAGAAAGCATTAAGCTTGGCAGTTTTAATGTGGAATTTATACACACAAACCACTCAATAGCAGATGCTGTGGCTCTTGCTATCCATACTCCTGTTGGTGTTGTTATACACACAGGGGACTTTAAGGTTGACTACACACCTATTGACGGTGGAGCAATAGATTTACAGAGATTTGCACAGCTTGGCTCTGAAGGGGTACTGCTTCTTTTAAGCGACAGTACAAACGCATCACGTCCAGGATTTACAATGAGCGAAAAGACAGTTGGCGGCGTATTTGACAGAATATTTGAAGAAACACCAGATAACAGAATTATGATTGCTACATTCTCTTCAAATATTCACCGCATACAGCAGATTGTAAATTCTGCCGTTAAGTTTAACAGAAAAATAGCAATTATAGGTAGAAGCATGCTTAATGCCGTTAAAACATCAATAGAGCTGGAATACCTTGTAATGCCTGAAAATACACTTATAGATATTTCAGAAATTAAAAATTACAACGATAACGAGCTTGTAATAATTACAACAGGTTCACAGGGTGAGCCTATGAGCGCTCTTTCAAGAATTGCAGCTTCAGAACACAAACAGGTTGCAATTAAGCCTGATGACAAAATTATATTCAGTTCATCAAGTATACCTGGAAATGAAAAAATGATTTCAAAGGTAATAAACGAGCTTATTAAAAAAGGTGCTGACGTTGTTTATGAAGGCATGGCAGATGTTCATGTTTCAGGCCATGCATGCAGGGAAGAGCTTAAGCTTATACTTACACTTACAAAGCCTAAATTCTTTATGCCTGTCCATGGTGAATATTCACACCTTACAAGCCACAAAGAGCTTGCCGTAAGTCTCGGCATGAACAAGAGAAATGTATTTGTAATGAGCATAGGAGAAGTTTTGGAGCTTTCCAAAAACGAAGCTAAGGTAACAGGTACTGTAAAGGCTGGTCAGGTGCTTATAGACGGTCTTGGTGTTGGAGATGTTGGAAACATTGTTCTTAGAGACAGAAAACATCTTTCAGAAGACGGTCTTATGATTGTTGTTGTGGCTATGGAAAAAGAAAGCGGAGCAGTTATTTCAGGACCTGATATTATTTCAAGGGGCTTTGTGTATGTAAGAGAGTCTGAAGACCTTCTTGACGGAGCTAAAAAAGCCGTTGCAGATGTGCTTATGGACTATGAATACAAAAATGGCACAAGTTGGAACTATATAAAAGGACTTATAAAAGACGAGCTTAAAGATTACCTTTGGCAGAAAACAAAAAGAAGTCCTATGATACTTCCTATTATTATGGAAGTTTAAAAACTGAATATTAAAGCCTGCATCATTGAGTTTTTGATGCAGGTTATTTTTTTGTTGTTTATAAGTATTTTGTATACTTTCTTTAAGACTTAAATAAATTGGACAAATATATAAATTTTGTGTATACTTTAATTTGAATTATTGCGTAAAAAAGGGTTTGATTTTAATGGCAAAATCTGTATCTGAAATAAAGGAAATATTAAATAACACAAGTTTAAAAGACATAGATTTATTTATAAATGAATATTCTTCTGATCAGAGAAAAGGCGTAGTAAAGATAGTTGAGGCAGCAGAAAAAAGAAAAAAAGCCTATTTTGACGAGATAGAAAGGCTTAAAAGCATATATGTATATGAAAGTGAATGTTATGGTGAAGGTGCTCAGTATATAGCAGGCATTGACGAAGTAGGAAGAGGACCTCTTGCTGGTCCTGTTGTGGCAGCTGCCGTAATACTGAAAAAAGACGACCTTATAGAAGGCGTAAATGACAGCAAAAAGCTTTCTGCTGCAAAAAGAGAAGAGCTTTACGATATTATTACCCAAAGAGCAGTTGCCTATGGTATAGGTGTTGTTTCTCCAGAAGAAATAGACGAAATAAACATACTTCAAGCTACATATAAGGCAATGAGAATAGCACTTTCAAATCTTTCTGTAAAGCCTGATGTAATACTTGCTGATGCAGTTACAATTCCACTTGTGGAAACAAAGCAGAAAGCAATTATAAAAGGTGATGCCAAAAGCATTTCAATAGGCGCTGCAAGCATTATTGCAAAGGTTACAAGGGATAGAATGATGGTGGAATATGATAAGCTTTACGAAGGCTATGGCTTTGCAGAAAACAAGGGTTATGGCTCAAAGGTACATATTGATGCCATTAAAGAAAAGGGCATTTGTCCTATACACAGAAGAACATTTGTTAAAAACTTTATTTAATTATGGAAGACAAAAGTAAAAACAGGGAAAAAGGCAGTTTTGGTGAAAAACTGGCAGCAAAAGGGCTTATTAAAAAAGGCTATGAGATTATTGAGTTTAACTTCTGCAAAAAAGGCGGAGAAATTGATATTATAGCCAAAAAAGATGATGTATATGTGTTTGTAGAGGTTAAGCTTAGAAAAAGCCTCTATGCAGGTGTGCCTTGCGAAGCTGTGGACGCAGCTAAGCAGAAAAGAATAATTGAAACGGCTTTAAAATATATAGCCGAAAAAAACTTATATGATTATGCAGTGCGTTTTGATGTAATAGAAATACTGGACTTAGACAAAATATATATGCGTCACATAGAAAATGCTTTTTGGAGGCAGTAAATAAATGAATATAAAAGAAAAAAACGGTGTTAAATACTGTTCTTTTGAAAATATAGAAAATTTAGGATTTGTAAATCATGGCTTTTCAACAAGAGTTGGAGGCGTAAGCAAAGGCGTATTTGAAAGCCTTAATGTTGGCAAAACACGTGGCGACAATATAAAAGATGTTGAAGAAAACATACGCCGTATTGCAGATGCTATTGGCTTTGACGAAAAAAATATAGTATGCGGAAAACAGGTACACGAAAACAAAATTTTAAAGGTTACAAAAGAAAATATACATACTGAAAATATAGAAGGCTATGACGGCTATATTACAAACGAAAAAGGCATAGTTCTTACTACATTTCATGCAGACTGTGTGCCAATATTTTTGGCGGACAAAGAAACAAAGGCAGTAGCTATGGTTCATTCGGGTTGGAGAGGTACTTCAAAAAGAATTTGTCAGAAGGCAGTAAAGGCTATGGAAAATGAATACGGCACAAAGGCAGAAAATATTTCTGCTGCCATAGGTCCATCTATTGGCATGTGCTGTTTTCAGGTGGATATGCCTGTTATAGAGGAGTTTAGAAAAACAGTTGATTTTGTAGATGACTATTACAAAACAGACGAAAACGCTCCAGGGCATTTTAAAATGGACTTATGGGGCATAAATAAAAGGCTTTTGGAAGAAGCGGGAGTTAAGGACATAGAAGTAACTGACATTTGCACAATGTGCAGAGATGACTTATTTTTCAGTCACAGAAAAATGGGTAATGCCAGAGGTACAATGGCGGCATATATATCCATTAAGTAAGGGGTTTTTAAATTGAAAACAAAAGAAAACGTAATTATAAAGGTTGAAAAGGGCAGTATAGCCGAAGAACTGGGCATAGAACCTGGCGATATACTTATGACAATAAACGGAAAAGCCGTAGAAGATGTTTTTGACTACAGATTTTTGATTAATGACGAATATATTGAGCTGGGCATTAAAACAAAGCAGGGCGAAGAATGTCTGGCAGAGATAGAAAAGGACTATGACGAAGATCTTGGAATAATATTTGAAAGCGGTCTTATGGACGATGCCAAAAGCTGCAAAAATAAGTGCATATTCTGCTTTATTGACCAGCTTCCAAAGGGCATGAGAAGCACTCTTTATTTTAAGGACGACGATTCAAGACTTTCATTCCTTCAGGGTAACTATGTTACACTTACAAACATGAAAGATGAAGACTTAGACCGTATTATTTATTACCATCTTTCACCTATAAACATATCTGTCCATACAACAGATATGGAGCTTAGGAAAAAAATGCTTAAAAACCCTAACGCAGACAAGGTTTTGAAAAACATGGATAGACTTGCAGAGGCAGGTATTGAAATGAACCTTCAGATAGTTCTTTGCAAAGGCATAAATGACGGATTAGTTTTGGAAAAATCAATTTCTGACCTTTCAAAATACTACCCTCACGCAAGAAGCCTTTCTGTTGTGCCTGTAGGTATTACAAAATACAGAGATGGTCTTTATCCTATGGAGCCATTTGGAAAAGATGACAGCAAAGAAGTTATAGATATTATTGAAAAATGGCAGCAAAAGCTTAAAAAAGAAATAGGCAGCTCATTTGTGTTTATAGCAGACGAGTTTTATATAAATGCCGATATTGAGATACCACCAAGCGAGCGATACGAGGATTTTCCTCAGATAGAAAATGGCGTTGGTATGATAGCTCTTATGAAGCATGAGTTTGAAAAGAAAATGCACCGCACAAAGTCTAAATCTATCCCAAAAACAGTTTCAATAGCCACAGGCGAAGCAGCTTATGACTTTATAAAATCACTTGCAGTTAAAATGGAAGAAAAATTCAAGGGATTAAAAATAAATGTTTACTGCATTAAAAATGAATTTTTTGGCGGCAAGGTTTCTGTTGCAGGTCTTTTAACAGGACAGGATATTATAAATCAGCTTAAAGACAAAGAAATAGGCGAATACCTTTGCCTTCCAGAAGACCTTTTAAGAGATGGCGAAGATGTACTTCTTGACGATATAAGAATTTGCGATATTGAAAAAGCACTTAATATTAAAATTAAAGTTACAGGAAACGATGGAGAAAAGTTTGTAGATACAATTATAAAATAAAAATTTGGAGGAAATATAATGAGCAAAGCAAAACCAATTGTTGCA
Source organism: uncultured Lachnospiraceae bacterium (assembly GCA_944380405.1). Classification (GTDB taxonomy): domain Bacteria; phylum Bacillota; class Clostridia; order Lachnospirales; family Anaerotignaceae; genus HGM11808. The sequence goes on along the minus strand of CALWHO010000113.1, from coordinate 4,597 downwards.
GTTGTGGGCAGACCTAATGTTGGTAAGTCTACGCTTTTTAATAAGCTTGCAGGAGAAAGAATTTCAATTGTTCAGGATACACCTGGCGTTACAAGAGACAGAATATATGCAGATGTTGAATGGCTTAACCACCGTTTTACACTTATAGACACAGGCGGTATGGAAATAGGCACAGAAGACGTTATACTTAAACAGATTATTGTTCAGGCAGAAATAGCCATTGAAACAGCAGACGTAATTATATTTGTTACAGACGTTAAGCAGGGTGTTACAGAAGACGACATGCAGGTGGCAAACATGCTTAGAAGAACAAAGAAACCAGTTGTTCTTGCTGTAAACAAGGTAGACAATATGCGTCAGGAAAACCTTGATGTATACGAATTTTACAGCCTTGGTATGGGTGACCCTATGGCAATTTCAGCAGGTCAGATGCTTGGTCTTGGTGACCTTCTTGAAGTTGTAACAAGCTATTTCCCAGAAGGCGGAGAAGCAGAAGAGGAAGACGATGTAATAAAGGTTGCTATTATTGGTAAGCCAAATGTAGGTAAATCATCACTTGTAAATAATATTCTTGGTGAAGAGAGACTTATTGTTTCTGATATAGCAGGTACAACAAGAGATGCCATTGACTCACCTATAGAAGTTGATGGTCAGAAATATGTATTTATAGATACTGTCGGCATGAGAAGAAAAAGCAAGATTAAAGAAGAAATCGAGCGTTTTAGTATAATAAGAGCCGTTGCAGCAGTTGAAAGATGCGATGTTGCCATACTTGTTATAGACGCAAACGAAGGCATAACAGACCAGGATACAAAAATTGCAGGTATTGCTCACGAAAGAGGAAAAGCTGCAATAGTAGCCGTAAACAAATGGGACAGCATTGAAAAAGACGACAAAACAATGAATAAATACCTTAAGGACATAGCAAACGAGCTTGCATATATGCCTTATGCACCACGAGTATTTATAAGTGCAAAAACAGGTCAGAGAGTTACAAAGCTTCTTGATATGATAAAGGTTGTAAATGAAAACCATTCATTAAGAATAAGCACAGGTGTACTTAATGATGTTCTTATAGAAGCTATGGCTATGCAGCAGCCACCAAGTGACAAGGGTAAACAGCTTAAAATTTACTACATGACACAGGTAAGCACAAAGCCACCTACATTTGTTATATTTGTAAACGACAGAGAGCTTATGCATTTTTCATACAGACGTTATATAGAAAATCAGCTTAGAGATGCATTTGGTTTTTCTGGAACGCCAATACACTTTATAGTTCGTGAGAAGGGTGAGAAAGATTAATATGTTTAAGCTTGTATGTATTGTTATTGGGTATTTTATAGGTTGTATACAGTCAGCTTATATTGTGGGTAAGTTTAATCATAAAGACATACGAAAATACGGCAGCGGAAACCTTGGCACAACAAATGCCCTTAGGGTTCTTGGCAAAAAAGCCGGCTTTGTTACATTCGTATGCGATATTATGAAGGCTGTTATTGCCTTTGTAATTTGTTATAACATTTTTGGGAAAAATGTTGAGGCTGGTGTATATGCAGGTCTTGGCGTTGTTTTGGGACATGACTTTCCTTTTTATCTGGGATTTAAAGGCGGAAAGGGCATAGCTGCCACAATAGGTCTTGTGCTTTGCCTTGCAGTAACTGTAAGCCCATACATAGCTCTTGTTTCATTTGTAATAGGTATTATTGGTGTGGCATTAAAGGGATATGTGTCAATGGGTTCAATCTGTTTTATTTGTCTTGTGCCTGTAATGTGTTATTTTATGCATGCTGATGTAGAAATAACTATTATTACTGCCTTTTTGGCAGCATTGGCACTTTATCAGCACAGAAGCAATATTGTAAGAATTGTTTCTGGAAACGAAAATACGCTTTATAAGAAAAAATAATGCTTTTTTGTATTTTTATATAAGGAGGTTTTGCGGCAATGAAAAAAATTTCCGTTTTAGGCTCTGGAAGCTGGGGTACAGCACTTGCAGTTATGCTTGATAAGTACGGACATGACGTAACTATATGGACAAGAAGGGAAGAAGCGGCAAAAGCCATTATAAATGACGGCGAAAACAAAGAGTATCTTCCTGGAGTCGTTATTAATAAATCTATAAAAGTGCTTTCTTCAAAGGAAGAAGCTGTAAAGAACGCGGATATTATTATTTCCGCAATACCATCCAGAAGCGTAAGAAGCTGTTTAAGAGAATTTTCACCTATATTAAATGAAAATCAGGTTATTGTAAATGTGGCAAAAGGTCTTGAGGAAGGCACTCTTTTAAGACTTTCACAGGTGCTTAAAGAAGAAGTGCCTCAGTGCGAAATTTGCACTATGGTAGGTCCAAGCCATGCAGAAGAAGTGGCAAGGGGCATACCAACAGTATGTGCTGTAAGCTGCGATAACATAGAAACAGCTAAAATGATACAAGATGAATTTAGTAACCCTAATTTCAGGCTTTATACAAACACTGACACAATAGGTATGGAAATGGGCGCTGCCATTAAAAACGTAATAGCCCTTGCTGCAGGCGTAAGCGATGGCATAGGCTTTGGCGATAACACAAAGGCAGCTCTTATGACAAGAGGTCTTGCAGAAATTACACGTCTTGGAATAGCAATGGGTGGAAAACTTGAAACATTTATGGGTCTTTCTGGTATTGGTGACCTTATAGTTACATGTACAAGTATGCACTCAAGAAACAGACGAGCAGGCATACTTCTTGGACAGGGGAAAAAGCTTAATGAAGCTCTTGAAGAAGTACATATGGTTGTAGAGGGCGTAAATACTGCAAAGGCAGTTTATGAGTTTGCAAAAAGATATAATGTTGATATGCCTATTATAGAGGCTGTAAACAAGGTACTTTTTGAGGATAAAGATGTTAAAGAAGCTGTTATGGAGCTTATGATGAGAGAAACAAAGCCGGAGTGATTTTGAAAGGGATGTATTTTTAATGGCGTCAGAAGCAGTTAAAATGTGTTATACAAACAGCAGAAAACCTGCTTTAATGGTTATAGGAGCTGGTTTTTTGTGGGGAATAATAGGTGTGTTTTCAAATACACTTTCATCCCTTGGTTTTACGCCTATACAAATAACAGAAGGAAGATGTGCTGTAAGCGCTGTATGTCTTTTAATATTTCTGCTTATTAAAAATAAAAATGAGCTTAAAATAAATATTAAGGATATATGGATGTTTTTAGGCACAGGTATATGCAGCATAGCATTTTTCAATATCTGTTATTTTACATGCATTAACATGACGTCACTTTCGGCAGCAGCCATACTTCTTTATACATCACCATGCTTTGTTATGGTTTTAAGCTGCATACTTTTTAATGAGAAGTTTACATTTAAAAAACTTATTTCACTTTGGTTTGCATTTGTTGGATGTGGAGCAGTTTCAGGAGTTTTTTCTTCTGAAATGAATATGACGCCTTTAGGTTTTCTGGTGGGCATAGGTTCAGGTCTTGGATATGGTCTTTACAGCATATTTGGAAGATTTGCCCTTAAAAAATACTCATCAACAACAATTATATTTTACACATTTGTTGTGGCAGCAATATTTTTAATACCTTTTTGCAATATTGGTGACATGGCAGAAAACATATTTACAAATGCATACTCTGCTTTAAATACTGTTCTTTTAGGCTCTATGAGTACAATGCTTCCGTTTTTGCTTTATACATCAGGACTTAGCAAAATGGACACAGGAAAAGCTGCCGTATTGGCTTTTGTAGAGCCTATGACGGCAACTATTGTAAGTGCTGTTGTATTTAAAGAAGTGCTTACATTTATGAGTATTACAGGAATACTCCTTATTATTATTTCCGTTCTTATACTTAGCAGAAACTAATTGTTTAATATGCGGAAGGTGATATTATGAGAGGTAAAAGCATAGCGTACAGTCTTATAATAACGGCTGTTCTTATGGCTTTGTATGTTTTAACAAGATACAAAATGCCACAGTTTTACACACCTGAATGGGCAGCAAGAAATGTATTTTGGCTGGCTGCTTCTGTTATAATGATATCGGCTCTTTTGGACAAAATAAAGTTTTCCTTTTCTGCATTTTGCGGATACATACTGGGACTTGTGTTGGGTGAAGTATTTGGCGGATTTAATGCAGAGATTGCGCCAGAATATAAGCATTATGGCTGGTTAATACTTATTATAGTATTTTTTATTTCCTGCATAATAGGTGCGGTTTTACAAAAAAAGAGATAACAAAAAGGGATTTAAGAACATTAATTCTTAAATCCCTTTATTTATTTTATATAAAATTTGAAACCATAAAAAAAGCAATAGACCCAAGTCCGCCGCCTATTATTATGCCTAATAAAACATCACGAATATAATGGACACCTGCAAGAACTCTTGTGGCACATACTATTACAGCAAAAAATGCTGTTACAGCGCCTAAAACAGGGTTTATATATGCGGCAGCTGTTGTTATTACGGCAGAGCTTGAAGCGTGTCTGCTGGGGCATGAGCGACCTTTGCTGTGGGGTGTTATAGGCTCAAAATCAAGCTCTTCAAAAGGTCTTTTAAAATTAAGCTTTTTACTTATTACTGTAACTAAAAAAAACACAGC
>CALWHO010000112.1 GCA_944380405.1 uncultured Lachnospiraceae bacterium | reverse complement strand
AAGGCTTTTTAGCCCATGGAACTTGGCACCCGCAAAGATGTGCGGGTCAGCGAAGCTGACTTTTCGAAGAAAAGTGCTGACCATGTGTTTTATACTTATGTCTACTCGTCAAAGGCTTGAATGAAATGAGCCTTTGACGAAAGGGTGTCGATTTCTTCGACACCCTCAGACGGCTACAATAGCCGCCTTAATTTTTTATTTTAAAAGACCGATTTTTTTGCATATTCTTGTTATTTTTCCACCGGCAGGTATAAGTCTTAAATCCTCTTCGCCTATGCCTTTAATTAAAATCATAATAACAAAGTACGCTGCCACAGCAACTATAATTGCTCCAAGTGTTGATACTGTATTTCCAAATACAATATCTATTGCCTTGTATGAACCAAAACATACACCACTCATTATTATGGCTGCAAATGTAGGCTTAACAATTGAGTTTTTCAAATCAGGAGTAAATCCTGTTGCCTTTATAAGGGCTCTTAAGTTAAGACCTGACGCCACCATATAGCAAACAGTTGTGGCTATTACAGCACCCTTTACATTTAATAAAGGAATTCCTATAAGGAAATAGTTTACAGCTATTTTTGCAATAGCACCTATACCAGCATTAACAGCAGGCACCTTAACCTTGCCTATACCCTGAAGGGTTCCTGTTACTATCTGGCTTAAAGCAAGGAATATAATTGAAAATGAACCTACTCTTAAAAGTGAACCGCCTTCTGGCACCCTTGGGAAAAGCATATAAAGTATCTGTGGAGAAAGCACAGCCATTCCTAAGGCTGCAGGTATAGAAATAACCATAGAAATTTTAATTGCCATGTTTATTTTTCTTTCAACTGAAGTATAATCCTTTATTGCCATTGCCCCTGCAATATTTGGTACAGAAGCCGTAGCTACAGCTGTGGAAATTGCAACAGGAAGTGTTGTAAGTGTTACATACTTACCCTGAAGCTGACCATAAAGCACTGTTGCCTCATCTTCAGTAAATGCACCTGATGCAAGAAGTCTATCCATAACCATAGACATATCCACAAGGTTTGTAATGCTGTAAATAGCAGTTCCTATAATAATAGGCACTGAAGTTTTAATAAGTATTGATGCTATTTCTCCTGCACTTTCAACTCTGTATTTTCCTATGTTTAAACGATTTCTTCTCTTAATTCTGTCTTTTTGTGTGCCATAAGCCAAAAACACAATTATAAGACCTGCAAGGGCGCCTATACCTGTACCTGTTGTGCCACCTGCTGCACTTAATGCAACGCTTTTGCTTATTAAAAGCCATGAAAGAAGTACGCTGAATACTGCATTAAATATCTGTTCCACAATCTGGGATACTGCCGTAGGAACCATATTATTCATACCCTGAAAATACCCTCTGAATACAGACATTATACCAACTATAAATATTGTTGGTGCAAGGCTCAAAAGAGTGTAGTATGCGTCAGGTATCTTACATATGTTAACAGCTATAAGCTTTGATGTTAATAAAAGTGCAATCATAAACACAAAGCTTAAACCGCCTGAAACAAGGAGTGAAACCTGAAAAACTTTATGTGCATTTTTATACTCTCCAAGGCTTATTCTTTCAGAAACCATTTTGCCTATTGCTGCTGGAAGACCTGCCGAAGAAAGTATCAGTAAAAAGTTATATACCTGATACCCTGCTGCATATATGGCGTTGCCTTCATCTCCTATAATGTCAGTCATAGGCAGTCTATATAAAAAGCCTATGAACCTTACTATAAGGCTGGCAGCAGCAAGTATTGCCGCCTGTTTTACAAAAGAACTGCCCCTTGTGGTTTTTTCCATAAAAACACCTCAAAAAAATCTATCAACTGTTCTGATCCATCTGCTGAGCTCTGTTTCTTGCTTTCTTTCTCTGCTGTGAGTCAAGAATTTTCTTTCTCATTCTAAGGCTTGTAGGTGTTACCTCCAAAAGCTCGTCAGCAGAAATAAATTCTATACACTGCTCAAGGCTCATATTAATAGGAGGAACAAGTCTTAATGCTTCGTCTGCACTTGAAGAACGCATATTTGTAAGCTGTTTTCTCTTACATACGTTAACTTCCATGTCATCAGCACGGCTGTTTCTACCTACAATCATACCTGAATATACCTTTACACCAGCACCGATGAAAAGGTCGCCTCTGTCCTGTGCATTATAAAGACCATAAGCAATAGACTCACCATCTTCAAATGCAATAAGGCTGCCCTGTGCACGCTTAGCAATTTCGCCTTTGTATGGAGCATATCCGTCAAATACAGAGTTTAATATACCGTTACCCTTTGTATCTGTTAAAAATTCGTTTCTATAACCAATAAGACCTCTTGCAGGGATGTTAAACACAAGTCTTGTGTAACCTCCGTTTGAAGGATGCATGTCTGTCATTTCGCCTTTTCTGCTGCCAAGCTTTTCAATTACAGTACCTACAAATTCTTCTGGCACGTCAATTGTAACATTTTCCATTGGCTCGCATTTTTCGCCGTCTATTTCTTTAAATAAAACTTCTGGCTTAGCTACCTGGAACTCATATCCTTCTCTACGCATAGTTTCTATAAGTATTGAAAGATGAAGTTCACCACGGCCTGATACTTTAAATGCATCAGTTGTGTCTGTTTCTTCAATTCTTAAACTTACGTCTGTGTTAAGTTCTTTGTAAAGACGTTCTCTAAGCTGTCTTGATGTAACAAATTTACCTTCCTGACCTGCAAATGGGCTGTCATTTACAGAGAATGTCATAGAAAGTGTTGGCTCAGAAATCTTAACAAAAGGAAGAGCTTCTGGATAATCTAAGTCACAGATTGTATCACCAATGTGTATATCCTCAATACCTGAAATAGCTACAATAGAACCAAATGAAGCCTCTTTAACTTCTACTCTTGAAAGACCTTCATATATATAAAGCTTACTTATACGTACTTTTTTCTGCTTGTCCTTATCGTGTACGTTTACAAGCATACAGTCGGAGTTTACTCTAATTGTACCGTTTTCAATTTTACCAATACCAATTCTACCAACATATTCGCTGTAGTCGATAGTTGTTATAAGGCACTGTAAAGGTGCATTAAGCTCACCCATAGGAGCTGGAATGTGCTTGATAATTGTTTCAAAAAGACACTTCATGTTTTCGTCCTGTTTTGTAGGGTCTAAAGAAGCTGTACCCTGTCTTGCAGAAGCAAATACGAAAGGTGAATCAAGCTGTTCGTCGCTGGCATCAAGCTCCATGAAAAGCTCAAGAACTTCGTCAACAACTTCGTCAGGTCTTGCTTCAGGTCTGTCAATTTTATTTACGCAAACAACAACAGGAAGGTCTAATTCAAGAGCCTTTTTAAGAACGAATTTTGTCTGAGGCATAGGGCCTTCAAATGCGTCAACAACAAGTACAACACCGTCAACCATTTTAAGTACACGTTCTACCTCACCACCAAAGTCAGCATGACCAGGTGTATCTACTATATTAATTCTGTAATCGCCATAATGAACAGAAGTATTTTTTGAAAGTATAGTAATACCTCTTTCTCTTTCAATATCACCGCTGTCCATAACTCTTTCCTGAACAACCTGATTTGAACGGAATGTACCGCTTTGTTTAAGAAGTTCGTCTACAAGAGTTGTTTTGCCGTGGTCTACATGGGCTATAATAGCTACGTTTCTGATATTTTCCATAAAAACTTTACTCCTAACTACTTAAATAACATTTTCACTAAATAAAATCATTTAATTTTGTATTTTATCACAACAATAAAACATTAGCAAATTTTTTCAAAACATTTTAAAAAAACTGAAAATGTTTATTTTGCCTAATTTAATGCATGTCCTAAAAAATACGCATTATTTTTATTATAAACCTTTGATTTATTTTATACAAACATTACGTTAATTTTTATTTGATTTTTTCACCCAAAAAAACTCCTTTCACCATGTGAAAGGAGTCATTTGCTGTAATCTTAATTATATATATCAAATGTCTAAATGTACAGTTGACTATAAATAAAACCTGATTAAGCCTTTACTACGTTTGCAGCCTGTGGTCCTTTAGCGCCCTGAACTACTTCGAATTCTACAGCCTGACCTTCTTCAAGAGTCTTGTAGCCGTCGCACTGGATTGCTGAGAAATGTACGAATACATCATCTTCGCCTTCTACAGAAATAAATCCGAAACCTTTTTCTGCGTTAAACCACTTTACTGTACCTTTTTTCATTGAAAAATCCTCCTGCTAAATAAAAAAAATAATGTTTGTTACGAGTATCAGCATAACACAGTATATATCCAGTGTCAACCTAAATAATGCATGATTTACCATGTATTTACATGTTTATTTTTGCTTTTATCGACCGTAATTTTCATCTAATTTCAAGGTATCTTTTGCAGCGGCTTCTCTTGCCAAAAAGTCGCATCTTTCGTTCTCAACGTTGTCTGCATGACCCTTTACCCATATAAAATTAACGTGGTGTTTTTCTAAAAGCTCATCAAGACGAAGCCATAAATCCACATTTAAAACCTTGTCCTTGTTGCTCTTTTTCCAGCCATTTTTCTTCCAGCTTTTAAGCCAGCCTTTTTCTATGGCATCAACAACATACTTGCTGTCGCTGTAAAGATTTACATTACATCTTTCTTTAAGGGCACTTAACCCAGCAATAACAGCCAATACTTCCATTCTGTTATTTGTTGTATGCTCATACCCATCAGAAAGCTCTTTTCTTGCTGAGCCATAAAGCATTACGACGCCGTATCCGCCTTTTCCAGGGTTTCCAGAACAAGCACCGTCTGTGTATATATCAACTGTTTTCATTTGCTGCCCTCCTTTTCAAGTATTGCCTTTGCAAAATATAAATCCTCTGGAGTTGTTATTTTTATGTTGTCATATCCGCCTTCTATAACAAAAACATCTGCTCCGTATTTTTCTGCAACAGAAGCATCATCAGTAACTATGTCGCTTTCACCAAGGCTTTCGTATGCCTTTTTAATTAAGCTGTAATCAAAAGCCTGAGGTGTCTGAACAGCCCATAAATAACTTCTGTCAGGAGTTTCTTCTATTTTGCCACTGTCACTGCAAACCTTTATTGTGTCCTTAACCTTTGCACCAAGTACGCAGGCTTTTTTATCTCTTGCCTCATAAGCCATTTTTGTTATTTCTTCTTCTTTTATAAATGGTCTTACTCCGTCATGTATAAGCACAACATCAGTGTCGCTTTTTATAGCCAAAAGCCCGTTATAAACAGAATTTTGTCTTTCTTTTCCGCCTTCAACAACATTATTAACTTTCTGCCATTTATTTAAATTAACCATATTTTTTATTTCTTCAATGCCATCCAAAGAGCTTACTATAACAATATGGTCAACTATACTTGCCTTTTCAAACTTATCAACAGTTCTTTCTATAATAGTTCTGCCGTTTATTTCTATAAACTGCTTGGCTTTGGCAGACTTCATTCTTTTGCCCTTACCTGCTGCCACAATAATTGCTGCACATTTAAAATTATCCATATTAAATCACCTAAAAATAAAAGTCGGTCTCTAAATTATACCGAAACCGACTTTTTAAAATCAATCTTTTTTTCTTGCAAATATCATTCTGCCTGCTGCTGTCTGAAGCACACTTGTTACAATTACGTTTATTGTTTCGCCTACAAACTTGTTTCCGCCTTCAACAACAATCATAGTTCCGTCATTAAGATATGCTACGCCCTGTCCATATTCCTTACCGGCTTTTATAACAGTAACCTGCATTTCTTCTCCAGGAAGAACAACTGGTTTTATGGCATTTGAAAGCTCGTTTATGTTAAGTACTTTAACACCCTGAAACTCAGCAACCTTGTTAAGATTAAAGTCGTTTGTAACAACATATGCGTCAATTTTTTCAGCCATCTTAAGAAGCTTAGAGTCAACCTCAAGGTTCTCCTTTGTTGAAAAATCAACTATCTCAACACTTACAGCAAGCTGTTTTTGTATTTCGTTAAGTATGTCAAGACCACGTCTTCCTCTGTTTCTTTTAAGTGAGTCAGAAGAATCTGCAATATGTCTTAACTCTTCAAGAACAAAATTAGGTATTATAATCTTGCCCTCTATAAAGCCTGTTTTAAGCAGGTCAAGTATACGCCCGTCAATAATAACGCTTGTATCAAGAATTTTAGGCTTGCCGCTTGCAGAGTTTTTGCTGCCTCTTGTTTCAATAATGCCGCCAAAGCCACTTATTTCGTCTTTTTTAATTCTGGCAACCCTGTATCCAAGAAAACCAAATATAATATTTAAAAGTATAACAATGCTTGTACCAATAATACCATACTTGTTTATTGTTATACCTATAAGGTTTGCTATAACAAGACCACATACAACACCAAAAATACTTGCTAAAAGCTCTTTAAGGCTCATTCTCACAAGCCTTGCCTCAACATTATCCATTTTGCCAAGTATAGAGCTGCTGATAACAGGTGCAAAACTAAAGAAAAATATAATTCCAAGCAAAACACCAAGTATAGTCATAATATAAGGCGGTATAAACTCACCTATCTGACTTACATTGGCAGCATATAATAAGTTCAGTAAAAAGCATAATACAGCTGTTACAGCAGCACTAACTATAAGCTCTATAAGTCTTTTAAGCACTTTTCACCCTCCTTTCCTTTTTTTATTTAGTTTTTTATAAATAATTACAAAAGCTTTTTAGTAAGAAAGTCCTCTGCATCAGCCTTTGCAATATTTTTAGATAATATAATTTCGCTTAATATAATCTGCTTTGCATTATTAAGCATTTTTTTCTCAACACCAGAAAGATTTCTTTCTTTTTCTCTTAGCATAAGAGCCTTTGCCACTTCTGCCACATCAGAAAGATTGCCGCTTTTAATTTTCTCAAGATTTTCCTTGTAGCGTACATTCCAGTTTTTCTGGAAAACTACAGGTCTTGAAGCAGCAGCCGTAATTTCACTTATAATTTTTTCCTCATCATAAACAGGACGTATGCCAATAAGCTCCGCCTTTTTAGACGCCACCTTAATTCTAAGGTTACCGTTTGGAATTCTTATAATGTAATGTAAATCTTCCTCCTGTGTTTCTGGAAATTCTATTTCCTCAATCACACCTGCACCATACATAGGATAAACAATCTTGTCACCTTTAGCAAACATATTTTCACTACCTTTCAAAACTTAAGCAAAATCGTTATAACACCTATCCGCAATATGAAACTGAAAAAACTTTATTTCTGTCATATTCCAAAACTGATAATATTAAAATGTATTTTGGAATAGCATAGTATGAACAAAGTTTATATTGTCCAATAATATAATTAATGCAAGTTAATATAATGGTTTCTTATAGGCCATAATAAAACCGCATTTGTGGTAATTATACCATATTTTTCAATATAAATCAAAAATATTCCTACATATTATATGCCAAATTATTAAAATTTCTTTAATTTTTATGTTGTTTTCTTCATTAGTTGACAGGAAAATTAATTAATGATAAATTAAAGATACATTGACTATATAATGCGGTTTTTAAAACTACTATGAAGCGGAGGCTTATTCATGTCAGAATTTAGAATTTTCAGTGATGGTGCTTGTGATATTCCTTTAGATGATATAAATAAACTTGATATAACAACAATACCTTTTTACGTTTCTCTTGATGGAGAAAACTATAATAAAGAACTTACAGAGCTTTCACTTGATAAGTTTTATGATGCCCTTATAAATAATAAGGTTTTTCCTAAAACCTCACTTCCATCTGTAAGCGACTATACAGATGCCTTTGAAAACGCACTTTCTAAAGGTATGGATGTTTTATGCTTTACTATTACAGACACATTAAGCGGTTCTTATCAGTCTGCTCTTTCTGCTAAAGATATATTGGAAGAAAAATACCCTGAAAGAAATATATTTATAGTCAATTCATTTCAGGCAACAGGCTCACAGCAGCTTTTAATAAGAGAGGCTGTGAAAATGAAAAATGCCGGATTTTCAGCAAAAGAAGCATTTGAAAAAATGGAAGAAATTAAAAACAGTGCCGGCATAATATTTATGGTAGGCGGTCTTACACATCTTGCAAAAGGCGGCAGAATAGGACGTCTTGCATCAATATCAGGCACAATACTTAAAATTAAGCCTTTAATACAGCTTAATAATGGCTATATAGATTCAGCAGGCATTGTAAGAAGCCGAAAAGCAGGGCTTAAAAAACTTGTTGAAAACACAAAATCATTTTTTATGGCAACAAACAGAAACATAAGCGACTATGTGTTTACATTAGGCACAACAAATACACCAGAGGAAATAGAGCCACTCAAAGAACTCCTTAAAGAGGCATTTCCATTAATCGAGTTTTCACCAGACTCTTTCCAGATAGGTGCTACTATAAGTACCCATACAGGGCCTGATACAATAGGCATATGCTTTGCAAAAAAATATAATTCATAAATAAATCGTTTAAAAAATTAAAGTTAAAATTATTTGTAAAAATATCAATAATATATAGCTGAAGGGTTTGGGAAACAATTAGTCAGTAAGTTTGCTAAAGCAAACTCCAGCCATAAATGGCTGTCCGCCCATCTTGGCGGTACTAAGTTTCCCAAGTAAAATCCGCAGTAAAGCACCCGACGAACAAGGGCAGCGTAGCTGTTTTGCGAAGCAAAATGCCGACGGAATTAACTTCCGACGAGGAAAACAGTAAAGCACCTGACGAACTAAGGCAGCATAGCTGTTTTGCGAAGCAAAATGCCGAAGAAGTTTCAAGGCATTCATGCCGATGGAACACATCTGTTTATTCCATAAGAAATCTCGACAAAATCCTGATTTTGTCGAAAAGGCGTCGATAAAATCGACGCCTTTTTTTATCTATTATCTATTTTTTCTGGATTCATGTCATGGCGTGAAAGTCTGTACCATGCCACATCTTCCCATTTTGTGCCTGGCTTTCCATAATTACAGTATGGGTCTATTGAAAGGCCGCCTCTTGGTGTAAACTTACCCCAAACTTCAATATATTTAGGGTCCATAAGCTTTATAAGGTCTTTCATAATTATGTTCATACAGTCTTCATGGAAATCACCATGATTTCTAAAACTAAATAAATAAAGCTTTAAAGACTTGCTTTCAACCATTTTTTCACCTGGAACATAAGAAATATAAATAGTCGCAAAGTCTGGCTGACCTGTAATAGGACAAAGACTTGTAAACTCAGGACAGTTAAATTTTACAAAATAGTCATTGTCTGGGTGCTTGTTTGGGAATGTTTCCAAAACCTCAGGAGCATAGTCTGACTTATAAACTGTTTTATTGTTTCCTAAAAGAGATATATCTCCAAGTTCATCTGTTTTTCTTCCGCTCATATTAAAAACCTCATTTAATAAATTTTATTTAATATGTTCTTTTTTGCCTAATAATACAGTGCCTAACACTCTAACAAGTACAGCACCAAATATACCAGGCACAATCTGACCTAATACAAGGCTTGGAGCTAAGGCTGTATAAGGTATTCCAAGAAGCTTTGAAAGCCAAATAGCAACTACAAGGCTTGGGAATATAATTACAGGAATAGCAACAAAGTAATACTTAATGTTTTTCTTACCTAAATAAGCACTTACGCCTGCTGTAATAATACCAACAACAAAGCCTCCTAAAATATCGGCAATACCAAGACCGCCAAAAAGCAGATTTGAAAGACAGTTGGCAAGACCAAATGGCAAAACCAGGAACGGAAATAAATAACTAAGTGCATATAAAGCTGTGGCAATTCTTATCTGAACAGCACCAAAAGCAAAGCTTTGAGTAATGTACATAACAACAATGTAAAGAGCCATCATCATTGCTGAAATAGTAATTTTCTGTGTGTTTGATAAATTATTTGTATTCATTTTCGTTCACCTCCGATTTTTTTAAGAACATTTAAAAGCATTAAAAAAGCATTCCCAAAACCATATTAAAGGGAATGCTCTTTAGGGCATAATACGCCCATAATTTAAATTTAAAAAGTCCCTAGTTTTGTTTATAGACAGGATGGTTTCGAACTGTCTTTATTTAATCTGCCTGAATAATGATATACCATATTAAGCCAAAAATCAACTATATCATAAATATTTTCCCCAAAACAGCACTTGCCCAAATACCAAAAAATATGCCTATAAACGTGCATATAAGTATGTGGCGTGTGTTATCTATTTTAATTCCAGAAAAATATACACTCATTGTATAAAACACAGTTTCTGTGCAGCACATCATAATTGATGCTGTAATGCCTATGTATGAATCAGGACCGAAATTTTCAAATAAATCCATTATAACGCCAGTGCTGGCAGAGGAAGAAAAAGTTTTGGCAAAGGCAAGAGGTATAAGCTCTGACGGAAAGCCTGTTATGCTCTCAAAAGGCTTCCATAAAACTTCTGTCCATTGTAATAATCCAGAAACTTTAAACACACTTACAGCACAGATAAGTCCTATTAAAGACGGCAGTATTTTAAAGCTTGTTTCTATGCCATCTTTTGCTCCTTCTGTAAATACATTAAATATATCAATTTTTTTGTTGTAGCCATGTATAAGTACAGCAACAATTAAAAAAGGCACTATAATGCTGTTTAAAAAATAAAGTACATTCATATTTTACCCCTTTCAAATATTTTGCATGCTGCAACTGCCGTTATTGTTGAAACAGCTGTAGCTATTATGCCAGGCAAAACTATAGCTGCCGGGTCAACACTGCCATATTTAAGGCGATATGAAATTATATTTACCGATATAAGCTGTATTGAGGACATATTTATAACCATAAACATACATATACTGTTTGTTGCATAGCTTTTTCTGCCCTCCATTTCATAAAGCTCCTTTACAGCCATAATTCCAGAAGGCGTTGCTGCCCAGCCTAAACCAAAAAAGTTTGCTGCCATGTTAAGAGCAATATATTTCATTGCCCTGCTTTTTTTAGGCACAGCAGGAAACAAAAACTTCAAAAGAGGCATTATTTTTTCAGCCATAGAGTCAACTAAACCGCTTTTTTCTGCAATCTTCATAAAACCACACCACATGGCAACACTGCCCATTAATACAAGAAATAAATCAACAGCTTCTTTTGCTCCGTTTATAAGTGCATTTGTGGCATCTTGTGCATGACCACAAAGGGTAGATACAAAAAATCCCGAAACTATCATAATAATCCATATTTTATTAAGCATTTAACCACTTCCTTTGATTAAAATTTATTCATATTTAAATTATTTATGAACATTTTTCAAAACTGTTGTTAAAATTATATAAATATGATATTTTTATTTAAGGAGTTAAATTTTATTTATAGCTTAATCAAATAATATAAATATAAAGAATTTATGCTTTTTTAATTAAGGGGGATAATGTGTAATGAAATCAACAGGTATTGTAAGAAAGGTTGATGAGCTGGGAAGAATTGTGCTTCCTATAGAGCTTAGACGTTCTTTAAATATCGATGTTAAAGACTCATTGGAAATTTTTGTAGATGAGGAAAAAATAGTATTAAAAAAATATGAGCCTGCTGACATATTTACAGGCAAGATGGATAATCTTATAGATTACTGTGGTAAAAAAGTGTCTGTATCATCGATTAAAGAAATGGCAGAAATTGCAGGACTTAAAATAATGGAATAATACAAAAAGCAGCTCTTTTTTAAGGACTGCTTTTTTATTGCCAAAAAAGAGAGCCAAGATTAAACTCTCGGCTCTTCAGACTGTAAAAAATATTTTTTAAATTGTATTTATCACGGAAGGGTTTGGGGAACGACCAGTCAGTAAGTTTGCTAAAGCAAACTCCAGCCA
>CALWHO010000111.1 GCA_944380405.1 uncultured Lachnospiraceae bacterium | reverse complement strand
AAATTTATATTTGTCCATAAAAGGCTCAATACCATAGCCCTGAATAGTCCTAAGTCCTTCGCCTTCTTCCACGGCATATTCATTAAATACGGAATTTGGGTCATTATCATTTACTTTTTTCAAAAAGTCAATAAGCTCATTTTTATCTCCTGTAATTGCTAATTTATATAACCCCTGCATAAAATCGCCCCCTGCACAAAAAAGCAATGCTTATAATATTTTTATTTATTATAGTGATAATGAACATGAAGAAGCTCTTTTTCACGGTTTTTAAGAAGGTCAGAATAAAGCTTTGTAACAACAGGGTTTTCCTGACTGCATTTAAACTGTGATACCTTATCACTTCTGTAAAGACCGCTGGCACGTTTTGCCTTATTTGCAAACATAGTTTCCGGCTGACCAGCACCTGAAACACAGCCGCCAGGACATGCCATTACTTCCACAAGGTCAAATCTTTCTTCTTTGTTCTTTATTTTCTCAATAAGCTTTTCAGCATTGGCAAGACCACTTACAACGCCTATTCTAAGGTTTTCGTCGCCATAAGGAATAGTAAATTCCTTAACTCCTTCCATACCTCTTACACCTGTGTATTCTATTTCACGAAGAACCTTTGAACTTCCATCTTCATACACTCTTCTCATAACAGCCTCTGTTACGCCGCCTGTTACGCCAAATATAACGCCAGCACCACTGAAAAGAGCAAATGGCATATCAGAAGACTCTGCCTCAACCTCATCAAAGCGTATGCCTATTTCTTTTATCATTCTTGAAAGCTCCTGAGTTGTTATAACTATATCAACATCTCTAATGCCGTCTATGTTAAACTCATCTCTTGCAGCTTCCATTTTCTTTGCTGTACAAGGCATTACAGCCACAGATACAATCTCTCTTTCATCGTCTACATTTTCTTCGTAATATTTCTTAATTACAGAACCAAACATACTCATAGGTGACTTACAACTTGAAACATATTTCATCAAATCAGGATGCTTTGTTTCGCAGTATCTTATCCAGGCAGGACAGCAGCTTGTAAAAAGAGGATACTCTCTGTCGCCTTTTTTAAGCTTTTGTAAAAACTCCCTGCTTTCCTCCATAACTGTAAGGTCTGCACCCATTGAAGTATCAAAAACTTCGTCAAAGCCAAGTCTACGCATTACAGATACTATTTTGCCTATTACATCTGTGCCAGGCTCAAGACCAAATTCTTCACCAAGGGCAACTCTTACAGCAGGTGCTATCTGTGCCACAACTCTCTTATTTGGGTTATATATAGCCTTCCAAAGCTCTTTTGTATCGCTTCTTACTGTTATAGCACCTGTTGGACAAACAGCAGCACACTGACCGCAGTTAACGCAGTTTGTTTCACCAAGGTTTTTGCCAAAGGCAGGGCTTACAATCATTTTTGAACCTCTATGAGCAAAGTCAATGGCACCTACGTTTTGAACTTCGCTGCACATACGCACACAGTCACCACAAAGTACGCATTTGTTAGGGTCTCTTATAACGGCACGGCTGCTTTTGTCTATTTCGTGTATTTTGTTATTTGTGTTTCCTCCTGGGAAATCAACTTCGTGAAGACCAAATCTTAAAGCCAATTCCTGAAGTTTACATTTACCGCTTTTTTCGCATACTGTACAGTCTCTGTCGTGAGATGCCAAAAGAAGACGGATTATCATTTTTCTATGGTGATGAAGCATTGCTGTGTTTGTTCGTATCTCCATTTTATCCCTTGGCGGCTCTGAACATGAAGCAATAATATTGCCCTTCATATCCTCAACCATACACATACGGCAAGCACCATATATCGAAAGCTCTGAGTAGTAACAAAATGTAGGCAGTTCTATGCCTGCTTTTCTTACAAGCTCAAGTATATTTTTTTCTTTATCAAATTCTACTCGTATTCCATCTATAATCATGTATTTAGACATATTTTTATCGGCTCCTTTCCGTCTGTTTTAAACTCGTTTTACTGCATCAAAGTTACAAGCATCCATACATGCACCACACTTAATACACTTTGATGTGTCAATTACAAACGGTTTTCGTATTTCACCTGTAATAGCTCCTGCTGGACAAACTCTTGAGCATTTTGAACAGCCTTTACATAATTCAGGGTCAATAACATAATTTAAAAGAGCCTTACACTGCCCTGCTGGACACTTCTTGTCCACTACGTGAGCAATATATTCATCACGGAAATATTTCATTGTACTTACAACAGGAAGTGTGGCAGTTTTTCCAAGACCGCATAATGAAGCATTTTTAATAGTATCTGAAAGCTCTTCTATAAGCTCTAAATGCTCCATAGTGCCTCTGCCTTCAACTATATCATTTAAAAGCTCAAGTACACGCTTTGTACCCTCACGACAAGGCACACATTTTCCGCAGCTTTCGTTTTGTGTAAAGTTCATAAAGAACCTTGCCACTTCAACCATACATGTTTTGTCGTTCATAACAACAAGACCGCCGCTGCCTATCATGGCACCTGCGCTTTTAAGTGTGTCAAAGTCAAGGGACATATCAAGGTGCCCTGCATCAAGACAAAGACAGCCGCCAGAAGGTCCGCCTATCTGTACAGCCTTAAATTCTCCGCCTTTAACTCCGCCGCCTATGTCAAATATTACTTCCTTAAGTGAAGTACCCATAGGCACCTCAATAAGACCTGTGTGGTTTACATTACCTGTAAGGGCAAATGCCTTTGTACCACTGTTATTTTCAGGACCCATTTCACTATACCATTTAGCACCATTTATAATTATAGGTGCAACATTTCCATATGTTTCTACGTTATTAAGTACAGTTGGCTTATAGAAAAGACCATGCTCTGCTGTTCTTGGCGGCTTAACACGAGGCATACCTCTGTTGCCCTCTATTGATGCTGTAAGAGCACTGCCTTCACCACATACAAAAGCACCTGCTCCCTGGCTTATATTAATGTCAAAGTCAAAGCCTGAATTAAGTATATTTTTACCTAAAAGACCTTTTTCTCTTGCATCATCAATAGCCTTTGAAAGACGTTTAACAGCAAGAGGGTATTCTGCACGCACGTAAATATATCCATTATGGGCATTTGTAGCCTTTCCAGCTATAATCATGCCCTCTAAAACTCTGTGTGGGTCACCTTCCATCATGCTTCTGTCCATAAAAGCACCTGGGTCGCCTTCATCACCGTTACATACAATATACTTTTCTTCTTCCTGCTGGATATAAACCTGCTGCCATTTTTTGCCTGTTGGGAAACCGCCGCCTCCACGACCTCTTAAGCCAGCTTCTGAAATCTCTTTTATAATATCTTCGCTTGTCATATCAAAAAGAGCCTTTTTTGTAGCACTATAACCGCCAACAGCTATATATTCCTCTATAGACTCGGCATTAATATGACCACAGTGTTCAAATGCAACTCGTGTCTGTTTTTTATAAAAAGGTATATCTTCCTGTTTGAAATAAAGCTTTCCATCTTCGCTATAAACAAGTCTTTCAACAGGGTCGTTACCTATAATGCTTTTTTCAACTATTTCTTCGCAGTCCTCTACCTTTACCTTAACATAAAGCCAGCCCATAGGCTCTATTCTTAAAAGAGGACCCATTTCACAAAAACCATGACAGCCGCTCTTTTTAAGACCTACTGATTCATCATGGCTTTCATGCTGAAGCACTACATCGCACTTTATGTTTTTACTTTCCAAAATTTCTTTAATTCTGTCATGTATAACAAGTGAACCGCCTGCAACACAGCCAGTTCCTGCACATATAAGTATCTGTTTTTTCTGGAGCTCTAATGCCTTTTTATATTCATTTCTTACAACATTAAGTTCATCAAAAGTATTTATTCTCATTTTGTTTCAGCCTCCTTTAAGCATGCTAAAAGCTCTCTTACCTTTTCAGGAGTCATAGCAGGATGCACTTCATCATTTACAGTACATACAGGTGCAAGACCACATGCTCCAAGGCATGAAACTGTTTCAACAGTAAACATCATATCGTCTGTTGTTGTTTTTTTCTCGTTTAAAGAAAGCTGTTTTCTAAGTTCTTCAAGTATAGGTATTGATTTTCTAACATGGCATGCTGTGCCGTCACATACCTTTATGATATATTTTCCCTTTGGCTCAAGAGAAAAGTTTTCATAAAATGTAGCTACGCCATATACTTTAGCTTCACTAAGTCCAAGTTTTTCAGCCAAATATACAAGACTTTCTTCAGGAAGGTATCTAAATTCCTTTTGTATATCCTGCATAATAGCTATTACCTTTGACTTATCATAGCCATGAGATTCTATTATAGAATCTATAATTTTTTTATTCGCATTTTTCAACACTAATAACCCCTTTCGATTAATTTTCTCCCCTATAGTAACCCAAAATTTCTATACCTCTATTATATTATTATAATATAATTGTTAAAAATTGTATACAAATTGGTTATTTTTTTATCACAATATAAGTTTTGCACAAAAATAAGCCTCTAAAATATATATTTTAAAGGCTTATAAGTATATTTTTTTATACATTATTTACATTTTCTCAAAAAGCACTGTTATTTCTCCGCCACAAATCATGCCTTCCGAAGCTGCTGTTTTATTATCCATATTGTATTTTTCAATCAAAAAACAATCACTTTTTTTAAGAAGCTCCATAGCTTTTTTAACTGCCAGAAATTCACCTTGTCCTCCGCCTATTGTGCCAATAGTTTCGCCTGTTTTAAACACAATCATTTTTGCACCTTTGCCTCTTGGTGCAGAGCCTTTTTTATCTATTATTGTAACAATTACACTGTCGCTTTTTCCTAAGTTTTCCAAAACATCTGCCGAAACAGGCGATTTACTGTACTCACTCATTTTCATTATAAATTCTGCTGCTGTTGCAACGGCAATTTCTCCAGGAGTTACGGCGCCTATTTTTAAACCTATAGGCGAGCAAACATCATCTAAAAGTGATTTTGGAAAGCCTTTTTTTGCCATTTCCTCCATAAGAATTGCTACTTTTTTTCTGCTGCCTATCATACCGCAGTATGCAAAGCCATTTTCAAGTACTTTTTCAAGGCAAAAGCCGTCCTCTTTATGTCCTCTTGTTACAATTATAAATGATGTATCAGGGCTTAATTTATTGTTTTCAAAAAAGCTTTTAAACTCAGTAAATACTAATTTATGGGCAAAAGGAAATCTTTCTTTTGTTAAAAACTCTTCTCTGTCGTCCACAACTGTTATATTGTAGTCCAAAACAGAAAATACCTTTGCCATTTCCACAGACACATGACCAGCACCAAGTATTACTACGCTGCCTTGTGAATTAATTTCTTCGCCGTAATATTTAACGCCATTATATTCAAATATGCCTTCAAAGCTTTCTTCAAAAGGCGCTTCCATATCAAAAAACATATTTCCTTTTTCTTCGCCATCTAAAGGCACGTACCTTTTTATAGAGCTGCCTTTTTTTACGGCTTCCTTTATATAAAGCCATTTATTTTCCATGCTTTTTCACTCCTTAAGCTCGCCAAAAGAACCTTTAAGTCCTTTATTATATAAATCAAAAGCTATATTTTTGCCATTTTCATAGCCTGACATTCCCATTTGGGATATAAAAAATCTGTACTCACAGTTTACATTTTTCATCTGTCCCAAAGCACTTGAAAGTACGAAAGAAATATCTCTTTCATCAATAATATCTCTTTCGTTTTTACCCAGAACATTTACAGCCTCTTCTTTTCTGTGGCAGACATATTCTATTTCTTTTCCCAAAGAGCTTAAACCGCATACTCCTATAACAACATCTGTTTTTGGATAAATAACAGGCTCTTTTTCATTTGGAACCTTAAAAGGCAAATGGTGACTTCCGTCAGACTCAATAAGCAAAATATCGCATAAATCTAAAATATCATCTATGTCATCAAAATCCGCCGTAATTTTGCCATTTTCTGCCCTTTTGCCCACAAAAGCAAATCTATTTTCATTAAGGCTTTTTATAATTTTCTCTTTTTGGCAGAAAAGACACATATCTTCTCTTTCATACATTTTTGTTGTGGTAGTTACAATTACTTTTTTGCCTGATTTTACAAATTCATCGGCGAGAGCAAATATAAGACTTGTTTTTCCGCCACCGCCTACAACTGATATTATTTTGTTTTTTTCAATATCAAGGGCATCTATAATACTACTATGCTTTTTTAAAATACCCTTTTTAAAGCCGTATATCTCCATATATTTCACCTTAGAAAAACGCTATATACACCTTCATACTTAATAGCTTTTTCTTCTATAAATTTAAGTATATTTTCTTTTTCAATTATGTCTGCACACCATGCAAGACCGCACCCTGCCGTAATTGACGTTGGAACAGGAATTATTCTGCCTGCTATGGCACATTCTTTGCAGTGCTTTTCCATGTTCATTGCATCGGCAGTGCTTTCAAATGTAAATACGCATTTTTCTGTTTTTTTAGAAAGAGCCATTAAATTTCTCCTTTTTCGTAAAGCTCATTAAGCTCATAAATGGCATCAATGGCTTTTTTAATTTCGTATTCTGTATTAAAATGTGAAAAACTAAAGCGCACTATGCCCTGATTTTCTGTATTAAAATGCTTATGAACTAAAGGCGCACAGTGAGCACCTGCCCTTGTGCAAATATCAAACTCGGTGTTTAATATATCGCTTATAACTGCCGAGTCTATGTCACCAATATTTATGCCAACAACGGCACCTCTATCCCACGACGAAAAATCGCCGTATATTTTCACATTTTTAAAGTCCTTAACGCCATCATAAAACATTTTTGCAATATGCTTTTCTTTTTCAAATATATTTCCTATGCCGTAATTTTTTATATATCTGATGCCTGCCAAAAGTCCGGCTATTCCATGACCGTTGAGAGTGCCTGCTTCAAGGCGTTCCGGCATATTTTCAGGCTGAGTTCTTTTAAAGCTCTGCACACCACTACCGCCTTGTTTAAATGGGTCAATATAAAAACCATCTTTTACGCAAAGACCACCTGTGCCTTGTGGTCCCAAAAGTGATTTATGCCCTGTAAAGCAAAGCACTGAAATATTGTTTTTCCTCATGTCTATATGAAAAACGCCTGCCGACTGTGAAGCATCAACAATAAAAGGTACGCTGTGTTTTTTGCAGATTTCACCAACAGAAAATATGTCAATCTTATTTCCCGTTACATTTGAAACATGGTTACATACCACAAGAGATGTTTTGTCATTTATTTCTTTTTCAACGTCTTTAGGGTCTATAACGCCGTTTTTATTGCCATTTACAACAGAAAGCGTAATATCACCTTTATCCTCCAAATAAAAAAGAGGTCTTAACACTGAATTATGCTCATTTTCAGTTGTTATAACATGGCTGCCTTTTTTTACAGTGCCAAATATGGCAATATTAAGTGCTTCTGTGGCATTTTGAGTAAACACAGTATTATTTGCGCCATAGCCATTAAAAAACAAAGATATTTCTTCTCTTGCCTCAAATATGCACCTTGCAGCATTCATAGCAGCGTTATGAGCGCCTCTGCCACTGCCGCCAAATGTTTTCATAGCATCTAAAACTGCCGCATATACGCTTTCAGGCTTAACAAGGCTTGTGGCACTGTTATCAAAATATATCATAATTTATCAATCCTCTTATCTGCCAAAACCGCATTTTGGATATGTGCATACTTCACAGCCTTCACACTGACCACCAACGGCAAGCATTACAATATCTTCCCTTGTTATTTTCTCATCAGCTGCAAGACGTGGCACTACAAGGTCAAATATAGTTCTTTTTGAATACATTACGCACCCAGGAAGACCTACAACAGGCACATCACCTGCATAGGCAAGCATAAACATAGCACCAGGAAGCACTGGAGAGCCATAGCTTTCTTCTTCTGCTGCCATTCTAATAGCTGTTGGTGTGCAGTCGTCAGGGTCTACTGACATACCACCTGTTACCTGAACCATGTCTGCGCCTTTTTCAATAAAAAGCTTTATGGCTCCCGCTATTTCTTCGGCATCATCACCAGGGAAAAGTTGTCCTATTATTTCAGAGCCTATTTCCTCTGCCTTTCTTTCCAAAACAGGTAAAAAGCCGTCTTTTATTCTGCCTTCCTTTACTTCTCTGCCTGTTGTAACAACGCCTATTTTCATAGGCTTAAATGGCAGAACTTCTATTATTGGGCTGTTTTCAGAAGAAATTTTTTCTGCCCTTTCTACAGTTTCTTCTTTAACAGCAAGGGGTATAACTCTTGTGCCACCTAAAAGCTGACCTCTTTTAACAATTTTATCAGGGTGAATTACAGAAAAACAGATTTCTCTGTCACGGTTTAAGTCATAAACAGCTTCTCTTTTTATTTTAAGTATGCCGTCATAGTCTGCCACAAAATTAATTTTGCCTTCTGATACGCCGCTTAAAGCTACGCCTTTTCCTGCTGCTGCCTTTGAGATACGGTCTGCTGCCTCATTTTCGTGAACAGTGCCGTTTTCTTCGTCCCAAACGAATATATTATATTTACCTAAATCAAGAAGGTGTTCAATATCTTCTTCTCGTATTACATGACCTTTTTTAAATGCAGTGCCTTTTTTAACCCCCGGCACTATTTCTGTTATGTCGTGGCAAAGTATCATGCCTACTGCGTCTTTTGTGTTTACTTTTTTCATATTATCCTCATTCCTTTTTTTGCTGCACATACAAGTATTGCCTCCAAAGCTCCTCCTGCTATACATCTTGCTTTGTCAGAAATTGTAACTGAGTTTTTGCCTTCTTCTTTTCGTGGGTCAATATCGGCAATTTTAAGACCTTTTTCAACATAAAAACCGTCGTTTATAATACCCCTTAAAACACCTGTTATTGTTGCCAAAATCTTTTCTTCACCCACATAAGCAATAACCTCGCCTTTTTCAACAATATCGCCAATTTCTCTTATATTTTTAATTACGCCTGTTTCTGGTGAATGAATAACTCTTTCTTTTGTGTAACCGCCTATATTTCCAGGAATGCCAGTATTTTTAATAGCTTCACCCTCATATATAACCCTGCCAAGATTATGACCACGCATAGTTTCTATAACTGCATCAACGTCTTTCCCTGCTGTAAACCCTGGACCTAATGCAACTGTTACAGGTGCCATTTTCTTATTGGTGTCTAAATTTCTTTTGGCAAGTATGCCGTCTACAAGGGCAACTGGCTTAATATGTTCAAGTATCTGGCAATTTTCATCAACAATAAGAGGTATTACGCCTTTTTCCCACATAGAATAAATTTCTTCAACAGTTTCTACCTTTTTGCATAATACGTCTTCAACATTTGTCACACCGTCAAATACTGCCTGACAAAAAGCTGCCTTACGTCTTATGGCTGTCGGCTTTTCACATTCAAGGCACAAAACCTTAAATCCGCATTTATGAAGGTGGTATATTGTGCCTGTGGCTATGTCTCCGCCACCTCTAACAACAATTATATTTTCCATATAAAAACCCCTTTTTATGGCTTAACAATACTTCCTGCATTCATCATAGTTTCCGCAATTACATACATATTTGTTACACTGCCTACTGCCAGCTTTTCGGCTATACCGTAGTGGTTAAGGCAAGTACCGCATGTAAGTATTTCTGTTCCTGCTTCCTCAAGTTTTTTAAGGTCTTCAATGCTTTCACTGCCTTCTATTGAAATAAAAGCACCACTATTATAAAAAATAATTGTATCAGGCACTTTATCAAGCTGTGTAAGTGCAAATATAAAACCTTTCATAAGCACTTTACCAAGAGCTTCATCGCCTACGCCCATATTTTTATCGGAAATAACAACTACCTTTTTGCCTGCCGGTGCACAGCTTATGGCTTCAAACACTGGTGCAGGCTCTTTTTCTATGCCTTCGCCTTTTATTATTTCCACCTTATATACGTTTTCTTCCTCTTTTGTAAAGCTATGGTCCATTTTAAGCTGGTCAGCCATTTTGGAAAGGTTCTGAACGGCTATTTCGTTATCTACAAGCACCTCAACAGTGCCTTTTTCTATTTCCTCAAGGGCTTTTTTTGTTTCTATAACTGGTAATGGACAAGTAAGTCCAAGGGCATTAACTTTTTTAATCATTTTTAAAAACACTCCTTTATATAACCTTTATTTCAAAGTCCTCTTTTTCCTCTATTTTTCCAATTATTCCGCAAGGCATACCTAAAGTCTTTATTTTTTCAAGCATATTAAGGGCGTCTTTTTCACTTACGGCAAAAAGCAGTCCGCCAGATGTCTGAGGGTCGAAAAGTATTTCTTCCATAGCAAAATCGTCTATATAAAACTTAACCTTATCACCAACAAAGTTCCTGTTTTTCTGTGCTGCTGCCGTATACAAAAACTCATCTGCAAACTTTCTTGCATTTTTAATATAAGGCACATTTTTACTGTCTATAACTGCCGTAAAACTGCCCTTTGTCATTTCACTTAAATGACCTAAAAGACCAAAGCCTGTTACGTCTGTGCAGGCATGAATATCAAATTCATCGGCTATTTTGGCAGCATATTTATTTAAAAATGTCATGCTTTTTACTGCCTCTGCCATAGTTTTTTCATGGCACATATTAACCCTTGCTGCCGAGCATACAAGACCTACTCCAAGAGGCTTTGTAAGTATAAGAACATCGCCTTTTTGGCACTTATCGTTAGGTCGAATTTTGTTGGGGTCAATTACTCCTGTTACAGAAAGACCATATTTTACGCCATCATCATTTATGGAATGACCGCCACAAAGTACGCCTCCTGCTTCTGCCACCTTTTCGGCACCGCCTTGAAGTATTTTACCTAAAATATTCATATCATAGCTTTCAGGAAAGCACACAATATTAAGGGCAGTTTTAACATCGCCACCCATGGCATAAATATCGCTTAATGCGTTTGCTGCCGCTATCTGACCAAATGTATAAGGGTCATCAACCATAGGCGGAAAAAAGTCAAGAGTCTGAACAATAGCCAAGTTATCAGCAAGCTTATAAACTGCCGCATCATCACTGCCTTCAAAGCCTATTAAAAGGTTTTCGTCCTTCTGACGAGGCAGTTTATCAAGTATTTTTCCAAGAACTCCGGCACCAAGCTTAGCCGTACAGCCGCCGCCTTTACAAAACACTATTTCTTTTTCCCTCATAATCAATCACCACCAAAATATTTTTCAAATGCCTTTTGGGCATAGCTTTCAACATCAGCAGTAAATGCTCTGTATTTTTCCAAAAGAACTTCGCCTTCTTTAGTAAGAACAGCACCGCCTCCACCTATGCCCCCTGTCTGTCTTTCAACTATTTTAAAACCTATATTTTTTTCTATATTATTTACAATATTCCAAGCCTTGTTGTAGCTCATTTCCATGTTTAAAGCTGCACGCCTTAAAGACTGCTCTTTCCTTATTCCTTCCAGAAGCTCTGCTGCACCTGGACCGAATATTTTATTGTCGTTAAATATTCTTATTGATAATTTATACTTTATGCCCTTCATATAAAACACTCCTTATCTTTTTACAGTATAACGCTTTCAAAAAGCGTTGTCCATAAGCCACATTGAAAACCATTTAAGCACATATATTTATGACATATTAAGCCCAGAATGGTATAATACTATTGGGATTTAAATATTTTAGTTGCTTTACAAGGATAAAACATCACTTTATAAGGCGGTGGCTCTATATGAAGAAAATAATAGCAGTAGTTATGATATTAATTTGTATATGTGCAGCTTTTATTTCAACTACAAACAAAACAATTGGGAAAATAAGCGGTGCTGAAAATGAATTCATTACCATAAACGATACTAAGTATGTTTTAGACAGCAACAATGATTTTACTATTGCAAACAAAGGAAAATATTTAGGCAAGGTATCAAATTCAATAATAACAATGAAAGTATATTCTGTAAAAGGCGATACAAGCGGAGAATATATTTACGCCCTTTGGGACTTTGAAGGTGACTTTTACAAAAAAGAAAAATAAACAAGCGATGTGCATATTAAAAATTTAATATGCACTTTTTTATTTTCCAAAGAAAAAAATAAATCCACAGCACTAAGCCATGGATTTATTTTTTGTGTATATAGGGAATGTTTAATTACTTGCTTATTTATTTATTATTTCTTCTTTTCTTGAAAGTAAGTTGCCTTCAAGAATTTCTTTTTCTACATTTTCAAAACCAATTCTTTCTATTGTTTCTGAAAATCTTTCGCCGGCAATACCTTTATCCTTGAAGAAAAGAAGTGCACTTTCTGCTGCATTAAGAGCTTCTTCCTCTGTTTTAAATCTCTTTGAAAGCATTCTGCCCTGACCTACTTTTTTGCCCCATCTGCCGCCGATGTAAACTCTGTAATTTGTATCACCGTCTTTAATAGCGCCAAATGGACACTTGCCTATACATCTGCCGCAGCTTATGCAGGTTCTTCTGTCGATGCCCATTTTGCCGTTAAGAAGCTTTGCAGCACCCATTGGACAGACTGCTTCAATAGCACATTTTCTACAGCCTCTACAAATTTCTTCGTTATATATAGGTGCACGTCTACCAGAAATACCTACATCGTTAAGGTCTGGCTTAAGGCAGTTATTTGGACAGCCGCCAACTGAAATTTTGAATTTATGAGGAAGTTTTACATTTTCATATCCTTTATAGAAACGATAGTGTACCTTTTCTGAAAGGTCGAATGTATCAATAAGACCATACTGACAAGTTGTACCTTTACAGCTTGTAACAGGTCTAACCTTTGCACCTGTACCACCTGTTTCAAGGCCTTCTTCTGCTATAAATTCTCTGAAAGGCTCAATGTTTTCATAAGGAATTTCCTGAACCTCTGCTGTAAGACGAGTTGTAAAAGCAACTTCGCCGCTGCCGAACTTTTCAGCAGCTTCAGCGATTTTTTTCATTTTTTTAGAATCTATTTTGCCGTTTACAGTAATTACTCTGCCCTGGAAACGGTCTGTACCTTTATGGTGTAAGAAACCAAGAGCCTTTACTCTTTTTATTTCTTCTGGTGGGATTACCTTTACTTTTTCACCTAAGTATCCAAGCTCTTTAAGATACTGGTCTAAAAGCTCAGCAGTCATAAGTATTGTTTCCATACATCTTTCTTCGCCCTGTTTTCTGTGTTTTGGCATAATATCCCTGCAATCTTCAGAGCCGAAAGTTTCTGTAAAAAGTTTATAAAAACCTTTTATTATTCTGTTAAAGCCCTCTGTTTCATGGGCTTTTTCCTCTACATAAATTTTGCTTAAAACTGTTATGGCACCTGTAAGACATCCGCATGTACTAAGGGCGCACATGCCGCCGCCAAAACCTGCCACAAGTGTAAGGGCATCTTTGCTTAAGCCAAGGGAATATTCCTCATTTGCCGCACGGATAATTGTTTCGGCACAGTTATAGTTATTGTTAATATAAATTTCTGGTATACGGTCTTTTAACATTATTATCCTCCTTAGTTTTAAGTAGACATTTTAACCCCACAGATATAGCGTTAACATTGACTTTAAGTATATCACGGTTTTATAATAGAATAAAATTATTTATTATTATTTATCAATAATCATTTCTTATTATAAACACAAAAAGGGGCTATATATGCTTGATTTCAGAATAGAAACATTTATTGCAGTATGTGAATATATGAACTTTACAAAGGCAGCTCAGGCTCTTAACATAACCCAGCCTGCCGTTAGTCAGCATATTCACTATCTTGAACAATATTTTAACACAAAACTCTTTGAATATCACGGTAAAAAACTTATTATTACACCTTCTGGCGAATTTTTGCGTACATATGCCCTAACTCTTTCCCATGACAGTATATATCTTAAAGAAAAAATAGCATCTATCGAAACAAATAAAAAAACTCTCAGGTTTGGTGCCACACTTACAATAGGTCAGTTTGCCATATACGACTTTTTATGTGAATATCTTTTCCAAAATTATGAGGGCAATATACATATAGAAATAGACGATACAAAAACTCTCAGAGAAAAAATAACTTCAGGCGAAATAGACTTTGCCCTTGTTGAAGGATATTTTCCAAAAAGCGAGTATGACTTTTTGGTATATTCCGAAGAAGAATTTGTTCCTATATGCTCTGGAAGTCTAAACACAAAAAAGAAAGCCATTAATATAGATAACCTTCTCGAAAACAGACTTATTATAAGAGAAGAAGGCTCTGGCTCAAGAGAGATATTTGAAATATATTTAAAGAGCAAAAACTTAAAAGTAGAAGACTTTAACTCCATAGCCGAAGTAAACAACATAAATGTAATTAAACGCCTTGTTGAGAAAAACTGCGGCATTACATTTATATATAAACAGGCAGTTTTGGAAGAACTTAAAAAAGGCACTTTAAAAATAATTCCTGTTGAAGGCTTCCCTATAAAGCATAATTTTTATTTTATCTGGCGAAAGGGCAGTATTTTTGCCGATTATTATAAAGATATGTTTGAAAAATTTAAAAAAGCAAGAGAAAATACGTTATTATAAAAATAAAAAAGGCGGTAAAAACCGCCTTTTTTATTTACTTATTAGTGTTTAACTACGTTTGTTACATCTTCGCCATTTACATATTTTTCAATATTGTTTATGGCTATGTTTCTTATTCTTTCCAAAGTTTCAAGAAGATGATAATGTCCTGCCACATGAGGTGTTATAAACACATTTTTCATATCCCAAAGTGGGTGGTCTTCTGGAAGTGGCTCTGGATCTGTAACATCAAGACCGCAAAGACCTATTTTTCCACTTTTAACCGCTTCCATAAGGTCGTCTGTGTTAACAGCATCTCCTCTGCCGCCATTTAAGAACACTGTTCCCTCTTTCATAATATCAAATTTTGATTTATTAAACATACCCCTTGTTTCTGGTGTGCTTGGTATTATTGAAAGAACAACATCTGCTCTTGAAATAGCCTTTTCCATATCGTTTGTTGTGTAAAGCTCATCAACAAATTCAGGTATTTCTTTAACAGCACTTCTTTTTACGCCTATTACATATGCACCAAAAGCCTTGCACATACGAGCATAGCTTAAACCTATATCTCCAAGACCTACAATAACAACTGTTGCATCTGAAAGAGATGAAATTGTGCCTTCGTCATGCCAGTTATGGTTATTTTGGTTATCTCTGTAAATGTGAAGTTTTTTAATAAGCATAATTGTCATAGCAAACATATGCTCTGAAACTGCCTTGCTATATGCGCCTGCTGCATTGGCAAGTATTGTCTTTTTATTTAAAATACCGTCTTTTACGTAGTTATCAGAGCCTGATGAGTTAAGCTGTAAAAGCTCCAGTTTTTCAGAAGACTTTATATATTCAGGAGGCACATTGCCCACTATAATATTGGCATTTGAAACCATTTCTTCTGTCACGTCTTTTGGAGTTGAATATGTAACTAAGCAGCCTTTTGCCGCCTCAGTAATACGCTTTTTGTGTTTATCCTCCATAGGAACTATAATAAGTATATTTTTGTTTTCCACCTGAAAAAGCCTCCTTTTTATTAAATAATTTGTGTATATAAGTATACCATAATAAACTATTTATTTAAAACATTTTCTAAGTTAATTGAAAATAATAACGCCTGTTGATATACTTAATTATTATTAATTTTTTTATTTGGGCGGTGTTAAAATGGCATCAGATATTATTTATCGTATTCCTCATATAAAAGACGAAGAAATACTTAAAGACTATATGAAAGAGCATTATTTATATGGCGAAAAAAGCGTTACCTGCTCTATGGATTTTGATAAAATGCCCTTTGATAACTGGCTTAAAAATATAACAGATAATTTAAATGATACAAAACTTTTTATTTGTTCTAAAAATAATATTTTAATAGGTCTTTTATGCATAAGATGTAATTTAAATGAAAAAGAACGCTATATAATCGGTGATATAGGCTATGGTGTAAGACCTACTGAGCGAAAAAAAGGCTTTGCCTCTGAATTTATGGCTCATGGCATTGATTTATGCCGAAAATATGGAATGAAAAACATAATTATAGGCTGCTTTAAGGACAACATACCCTCTGCAAAAACAATAGTTAAAAATGGCGGCATACTTATAGGTGAGTGTGACGCATATGAAAAAGGCAGAATGTCACAATACTATAAAATTAAGCTATAAAAAAGCACAGCAGAATATTCTGCCGTGCTTTTTATTTTTATTATGAACGGTAGTAGTTAATAAGACATCCGTCTGTAATTATCTTTCTTTCGTCTTCTGTAAGGTCACCCATTTTAAGTGTAAATTCATTAAGGCTGCCGTTTTTTACAACATAAGCTGTAAATTCCTTAGCGCCTTTTACAACAGCGTCTTTTACATTTGGAATGTAAATATAATCGCCGTTTTCAAATGGTATTTCTTCATCAAGTAAAAATGGAAGCATACCCCAGTTAATAAGGTTAGAGCGGTATCTCTTTGTTGCATATTCCCCTGCAATGTTAGCCCAGCCGCCTAATACTTTCTGGCAGCTTGCTGCCTGTTCACGGGCAGAACCGTCGCCTGGCTTAACAGCATAAATTGTGCTGCCTATGCCTGTTTCCATTTCCTTAAATTCAGGGAATTTAGATTTAATTGCGCTGTAAACAGCTTCAAGTTCTTTTACTTCTGCTTCAGGTCTGCTGCCTTCTTCTCTTGCTTTTTCGCCTTTCTGAACTTCTTTAGCCTTGCCAACATAAGCAGGGTCTTTTCTTGAAAGAGCAAACTCGGCAAGTTTAAGTGGGTTTGAACGATATGAAGATGTTTCCCCTGATGGTATAAGTTCGTCTGTTGTTGTAACAGGGTCTGTAATTACAGATACAACTTTAAGTACTAAGTCGTTTGTAAGTGGTACCATTGTTGGCCAGTCTGTAATGTTTGGGCCAAAACGAAGTGGTACGCTTTCGTCTGCCTTATCATAGCCGAAATAGCATCTGTTTTCGTATACGTCTTTGCTGAAGTGGTATGTAGGTCTTGTAAGTTCAAAATCAGCATCACTTGCAGCAGTAAGTACGCCTTTATTAACTGCTGTTGCAGCAATAGAACGAGCGTCCATAAGAGCAACAGAAGCAATCTGACCGTTTGTAATTTTTGAGCCTTCTCTGTTAGGGAAGTTACGAGTTGAATGTCTTATTGAAAGACAGTTGTTAGCTGGAACATCACCAGCACCAAAGCATGGACCGCAGAATGCAGAACGAACTGTTGCACCTGCAACCATAATATCAGCAATAGCACCGTTTTCAACAAGGCTGAGGAATACTGGCTGGCTTGATGGGTATACACTAAGAGCAAACTCATCAGCACCTATGCTGTGGTTTTTAAGTATATCTCTTGCATCACAGATATTTTCGTATGTACCGCCTGCACAGCCTGCAATAACACCCTGTTCAACCATAAGCTTGCCGTTTACAACCTTATCCTTAAGTGAGAATGTTACTGTGTCGTTATCAAGCTGTTTTGCGCCTTTCTTTTCTACTTCATCAAGTATATCCATAAGGTTTGCATTAAGGTCATCAATAGTATAGATATTGCTTGGGTGGAAAGGCATAGCAATCATTGGCTTAATTTTTGAAAGGTCTACATATACAACACCGTCATAGTATGCAATGTCCCCTGGCTGCTGATACTTAAAGTCATCAAGTCTGCCATGAACAGCATACCAGTTCTTTGTTTCATCATCTGTTCTCCATACAGAAGAAAGACAAGTTGTTTCTGTTGTCATAACGTCAATACCATTTCTGTAGTCTGTACTTAATGCAGAAATGCCGTCACCAACAAATTCCATAACTTTGTTTTTAACATATCCGTTATCAAATACAGCACCTATTATTGCAAGGGCAACGTCCTGTGGACCAACATAAGGAGCCACCTTTCCTGTAAGGTAAACACAGATTACTTCCGGTCTATCTATATCATAAGTTTTATTTAAAAGCTGTTTAACAAGTTCTGGACCGCCTTCGCCTACTGCCATAGTGCCTAAAGCACCATAACGAGTGTGGCTGTCGCTACCAAGTATCATTTTACCAACGCCACTCATCATTTCTCTCATGTACTGGTGGATAACTGCCTGATGAGCTGGTACATATATACCGCCGTATCTTTTAGCACATGAAAGACCAAATAAATGGTCGTCTTCGTTTATAGTACCGCCAACGGCACAGAGGCTGTTATGGCAGTTTGTAAGAACGTAAGGCATAGGGAATTTTTCAAGTCCGCTGGCTCTTGCTGTCTGAACAATGCCTACATATGTGATGTCATGGCTTGCCATGGCGTCAAATTTAATTTTAAGTTTATCATCATTTCCTGATGTGTTGTGGTTAGAAAGAATTGAGTATGCCATTGTATTTTTGGCAGCTTCTTCCTTTGATATAGCTTTTCCTGTTTTGCTTTTTACTTCTTCACAGGCGTTTACTCCGTCTGCAATTAACTGAGTGCCGTTTAATAAATAGGCACCGCCTTCAAATAATTTAACCACTTAAAACTACCCCCTTATGGCTTTTTTAATATATAAACACCGATAAAAGCCACATTACAAAAGGCATTGTAACAAGGCTAAGTACCGAGCTTAAAACTATTCCAGATGCGGCATACTCATCGTTATTGCCTGCCTGACGAGCAAAAACTGCCACTAATACCATTGTAGGCGAAGAACAGTATATAGTCAATATAGCAAGAAGCGTGCTGTCCAAAAGACCAAGAGCACCTATTACAATAACTGCAACAAAAGGATATGCAATAAGTTTTGTAAATACAGCACCTATAACCTTTGGATATTTCATTACCATTTTCAAGCCTTTTCTTGCTATGTCAGCGCCTATGTATATGCAGGCAAAATATTTACTTGTGCTGCCAACATCTTTAAGTGTATTCCAAACAACATTATCCGTAACTGGCAAAGCTAACATAAGTATTATAAGACCTATAAACACTGCTGCCAGTACAGGATTAAAAACTTTTTTCCAGTTTATATTAATTCCATTGGCATTTGGGTCCATAAGTGTAGGAGCAAATGTCCAAACACATACTGCATCGGCTATGGTGTATGCTGCAAATGCAAGTGCAGCAATATCTCCAAACATGGCTATTGTAATAGGTGCAGCAAAAAATCCGCTGTTGGAATATGCACTTACTGCCACATGTACCCTGTCTAAAGGCTTTTCAACTTTCATAACCTTTGCACAGCCAAAAGACAATATAAAACTTATACCATATACAATAAATGAGCATAAGAGAAAGGCACCTACGCCAAACACATCGTTTCTGTTTCCTCCGCCTATTGAAGTACCTATCATAAGAGGAAGTATAACTCTTGTTAAAATAACAGACATATTATCTGTGTTTTCGTCATTAATAAGCCTTATTTTGTATGCTACATAGCCCAAAATCATAAGCACGGCAAATATCTCCATTTGACTTATTAATATAGCAACATTAGTCAATTTATTTCCTCCTTATCACAATAACGAAACTATGTACATAACAGCCGGTATAGAAACTATGCAAAGAAGAGTATTAATGAGGGTTCCTGCTATGGCATACTTTCTGTCACCGTTACCCATTTCAGCAAGTATAGGCACTGCCATACCTGTAGGAGTTGAAAGGAAAAGTATAAGTATAAGTATATTGTCACCTGTAAGTATGCCTGTTTTTCCAAATACCAAATAACCTACAACTGGGAAAATTATAAGCTTAAAAGGTGTTGAAACAAATATTCTTTTATCAACCAAAAGACTGCCAAAGCCTTTTCTGCCTAAATCCATACCAACATAAAGACAGGCGAAATATTTAGTTGTACCGCCTATATCTTCAAGGGTATCCCAAGGCACAAAACCGCTTAAATCTATATTTAAAAGTATCATAATAACCCCAAGGGCTATTGAAATTGTAAGAGGAGTAACAAGGCCTTTAAGCTCAATTTTCTTTTTTTCGCCACCTGCTGCAAATACTGGTCCAAATACCCAGCATGCAACAGCCTCAACAAAAAGATAAAGAGCTGCCGGTATTGCTCCCGTTTCAGGAAAAAGCGCCGTAACAAGAGGTATGCCTATAAAGCCTGCATTACCGTATGACATTACAATGGCGTTCATGTTTTTTCTTGGCTGTTTAAAGCCCATAAAGTTTGAAACAAAAAATGAAAATGCTATAAAAACAGTAACTGCTGCAGATGCACATAAAAGAAACTTCCATGAGCCTAAAAGCTCTCCTCTTGTACCGCCTCCTGCAATTACTGTAACAAGCATAGAGGGAA
>CALWHO010000110.1 GCA_944380405.1 uncultured Lachnospiraceae bacterium | reverse complement strand
AGTCAAAATATTAATGCCTCTTTCAGTTTCAATTAAAACTTCGTCAGCCATACCGTTTATAACATCTATTGTGCCAATTTCAGTGCCTTTTTCAATTACACTTTCAACAGTGTAATTTCCAAAACCCCAGTCAAACATTTTCATAACTTCTTCAAATCTTTTTTTAGGCTCAGGTGCTGCCATTACAACAGATATAAGCTCCATGCCGTTTCTTTCTGCTGTTCCTGAAAGACAGTATTTTGCTCCGCTTGTAGAGCCTGTTTTAAGACCTGTTGCTCCGTCATACCATTTTATAAGCTTGTTTGTGTTTGAAAGACCAAATACGCTTTCGCCTTTTTTTGTTTTGTGTGTTATTTCGTCCATCCATATAGACGAATAATTTTTTACATCAGGATATTTTGTTATAAGCTCACGGCTCATAATGGCAATATCCCTTGCTGTTGTTACATGGCCATCTTCATCAAGACCACAGGCATTTTTAAATGTTGTGTTTTTCATGCCCAATTCTTTTGCCTTTGAATTCATCATGTCCACAAAACCTTCTTCACTGCCGCCTATAAACTCTGCCATGGCAACAGATGCATCGTTAGCTGAAGCAACAGCTATACATTTAACCATGTCCTCTGCTCTTTGCTCTTCACCTTCTTCAAGATAAACCTGACTGCCACCCATGGAAGCAGCATGGGCACTTACTCGAACCATGTCGTCCCATTGAAACTTGCCTTCTGACTGTGCTTCAAATATAAGCAACATAGTCATTACTTTTGTAACACTGGCAGGTGGCAAAACCTCATCAGCATTATTTTCATATAAAACCTTGCCTGTTGAAGCCTCCATAAGTATTGCACTTTTGCTTTCAAGGTTTGCCATAGGAGAAACTGCTCCAAGAGCTTGAAACGAAAAAATATGTACAAAAACTAAAATACTGCATAAAAACACATATATCCTTTTCAAATAATCCCTCTTTTCAAGTATTTGTATATAGCTATTTCTATGCAAAAAAGCCCTTCATAATTCCCATTATGAAAGGCTTAAACTTTAATTTAAACTCGAAAAAGTCAATTTGGACTTTTTCAAAAAAATCAGCTTTATTCGTATCTAAGAGCTGTTATAGGGTCTGCCTTTGCTGCTTTGCTTGCAGGATAAAGTCCAAAGAATATACCTACTATAGCCGCAAAAGCAACAGCCGTAACAACAACCTGCGGTTTGACAACTACACTTACTCCAACAGCCATACCGCCTATAGCTACAACACCTATACCAAGAGCAGTACCTATGGCACCACCTGCTGCAGATATTATGGCACTTTCTACAAGAAACTGCATCAGTATGTCTTCAGTTCTTGCTCCAAGAGCTTTTCTTATACCTATTTCTCTCGTTCTTTCAGTAACTGAAACAAGCATAATGTTCATAATACCTATGCCGCCTACAACAAGTGATATAGCTGCTATTGCCCCAACTATAAGAGAAAGATTGCTCATCATTGAGTCAATTGTACCCATTTCATCACCTGCTGAATAATACTTAACATAGCTTTCAGGTACATTTTTAATTTTTGAAATATACTTAACAAGTTTGCTTTCAAAAACTTTGGCATCTACATTTTTACTATGCATAGTATAAATTTGCCAGAAAACATCACCTTGAGATGTAATAAGTGTTTCAGGCACATAAGTAGTTGCTCTGTCACCATTTGACCCTCCTAAAAGCTTCATAAGTGCAGAATCTGTATTTTGATATACACCTGTTACAGTAAGGTCAATTATGCTGTTGTTTACGTTTGCTCTTAATGTTTTGCCAACAGCATCTTCTGTGCCAAAAAGCTCAAGGGCTGTTTTATCCTCTATTATTACAAAAGGTCTTTCGTTTTTAATATCCATGTTGCTGAATATTTTGCCGTATACTATTTTAAGGTTTTTATATACAGATGGATTTTCAGCAAGACCATACGCATACCCGTCTTTTATTTTTCTTCCTGATTTAAATTTAGCAGAAGCTCTTGAACCTGTGCCTACATAATCAACTTCTCCTGCAAAGTCTGATTTTATTTTTTCCAAATCATCATATGTAAACATCATGTCATTTGTTGTTTCATAATCAGGAGTTGTAATATAAGTATATCCAAGATTGGTTCCTACATTTTCATATTCGCTTGCTATTACGCTTCTCATTGTGTCGCCCAATGAAACTATGGCTATAACTGCACTTATACCAATAATCATTCCCAGCATAGTGAGAAATGACCTCATTTTGTTTATTCCTATGGCAGAAAGAGCCAGCTTTATATTTTCAATTATCAGCATTTACCTTCCGCCTTTCTTCTGTCTTCAATAATCTGACCATCTTTAAACCTTATAACTCTTTTTGTAAACTCAGCTATGTCGTCTTCATGTGTAACAACAATAACTGTTACACCTTCGTTGTTAAGCTCTGTAAAAAGCTCCATAATTTCCACAGAAGAAGCACTGTCAAGGTTACCTGTAGGCTCATCGGCAAGAAGTATTGCAGGCTCGTTTGCCAAAGCCCTTGCTATGGCTATTCTCTGCTTCTGACCGCCTGAAATTTCGTTTGGCATGTGGTTAAGCCTTGCACCAAGACCTACCTTTTCCAAAAGCTCTATTGCTCTTTCACGCCTTTTTTTGGCGTTTATTTTGGCATATATCATAGGCAGCTCAACATTTTTAATAGCCGATGTTCTTGGTATAAGATTAAATGACTGAAAAACAAAGCCTATTTTTTTGTTTCGTATAAACGAAAGCTGTCTTGAATTCTGCTTTGAAATATCTATTCCATCAAGCTCATATAAGCCGCTTGTAGGTCTGTCAAGGCAGCCTAAAATATTCATTAAAGTAGACTTACCAGAACCAGACTGACCCATAATAGATACATATTCGCCTTTTTCTATAGTTAAGTTAATATCTTTAAGAGCGTGAACACTTACAGCACCTGTATCATAAACTTTGTTAAGGTTAGAAATTTTTATAATATCACTCATTTACAATCACGCTCATTCCGTCTGTTAATTCTGCCGTTGGACTAAGTACTATTTTGTCACCTTCATTTAATAAGTCGCTCTTTACTTCCAACTCAAGTATTGACTCAACACCTATTTCAACGGGAACTTTTTCTAATGTCAAATCGTCTTTTATTTTAAATACAGCATATGTACCGTCGTTATTGTCATATAATGCTTCAACAGGAATTACAAGGGTATTTTTTGACTCATTTACAAATATATCAGCTGTGGCGTTAATACCTGCTATAAGACCTGTGTTGCTGCCAGTAACGTCAATTTGAATAGGTATAAATCTTTCTGTTGTACCGCTTTTTTCTTCGCCTGTAGGAGAAATTCGGCTTACAACGCCTTGAGCTGTGTTTCCGTTTAATATATCGGCTTTAATTTCTGCCTTCTGACCTATTTCAAGTTTACCTATGCTGTATTCACTTACCTTAACATTCATTTTAAGGTTGTCTATGTTTTCAATAACAAACATAGGTAAATTATCGCCAACTTCGTCTGCAAATCTGCCCACCTTTGCATTTACTCTGGTTACTGTGCCATCTATTGAGCTTTTAATCTGGCAGTCTTCAAGGGCTTTCATTTTGATTTCAAGATTTTTCTGTGCTATCTGTATATTTTTTGCTGCAGAAGCAGAAGAGCCCTTTTCTTTTAAAATTTCAATTTCTTCAAGTTCTGCATCTGTAGGAACAACCTTTCCATTTGATACATTAAAACTTTCAACAGTTCTTTTTGCATCATTATATGTTTTTTCAGCTTCATCAAGGGCAGTTTTGGACTCTGCACCTGATTCATATAATGTTTTTGTGGAATTATATTTTTTCTCAGCATTTTTAAGTACTTCAAGTGCCGCTTCATAGTCCCTTTGCTTAG
>CALWHO010000109.1 GCA_944380405.1 uncultured Lachnospiraceae bacterium | reverse complement strand
GGCTGGTGGATCATAATTTCTGAGTTAGGAAGAGCAAATCTTTTGCCTTTTGCACCGCCTGAAAGAAGAAATGCGCCCATACTTGCGGCAAGTCCTACACAAATTGTAGATACATCAGGTTTGATATACTGCATTGTATCATAAATAGCCATACCAGCTGTTACACTGCCTCCTGGGCTATTTATGTATAAATTGATGTCCTTATCAGGGTCTTCAGCCGCAAGGAAAAGAAGCTGTGCCACAACAAGGTTTGCTGAAACATCAGTAACTTCTTCACCTAAAAATATAATTCTGTCTTTAAGCAGTCTTGAGAAAATATCGTAAGAACGTTCTCCCCTGCTTGTTTGCTCTATTACATATGGTACTAAGCTCATATTAAAACCTCCTTTAATGTCAAAGGATTGAATTATTCAGCTTTCTTTTCTACTTCTACTGCAGAGTCTTCAATTAATTTAAGAGCTTTCTGAACAAGTAAATCCTTAGCAATTGCTTTTCTGTCTTCATCTGAGCATACTTCGATCATTTTTTCTGCTTCAATGCCGTAGCTTTCAGCAATCTTTGAAATCTGCTCATTTTCTTCTTCTGTAGTTGTTGTAAGACCTTCAACTTCAGCTACCTTTTCAAGAACAAGTCTT
This sequence comes from uncultured Lachnospiraceae bacterium, assembly GCA_944380405.1. GTDB lineage: Bacteria > Bacillota > Clostridia > Lachnospirales > Anaerotignaceae > HGM11808. The sequence continues at coordinate 9,519 of CALWHO010000109.1, read as the reverse complement.
GCATCTACGCTGTTTTTAGCTGGTTCTTTGAACTGATCCTTAAGAGCTTCTGCTGTTGTGCCAAGGTACTGGCAGTATACATCAACAGAAATACCCTGTCTCTGGATGTTGCCTTCAAATTCTCTCATAAGCTGATCCTGTTTGCTTTCATACATGCATTCTGGAACATCCATCTGAGCATTATTTACAACCTGTTCAAGAAGTTTGTCGCCTTTGATCTGTTTTGCATTAGCTTCAGCTGCTTCTGTAAGTCTTGCCACAATGCTTGCTTTATATTCATCTAATGTTTCAAATTCTGAAACGTCCTGAGCGAATTCATCGTTAAGCTCTGGAAGTTCTTTAAGGCTGATGCCTTTTAATTCAACAGCAAATACTGCAGCTTTGCCTTTAAGGTCTTCTGCATGGTATTCTTCTGGGAATGTTACGTTTACATCAAATTTGTCGCCAATGTTGTGGCCTACAATCTGATCTTCGAATGTGTCGATAAATGAGTGTGAACCAAGAACGAGGTCAAAACCATCGCTTTCGCCGCCTTCAAATGCTACGCCGTCAATTGTGCCTTTGTAGCTGATGTTTACAGTATCGCCCATCATGGCAGCTCTGTCTGTAATATCAACAAGTCTTGCGTTCTGTTCCTGAACTCTCTTAAGTTCTGATGCAACTGTTTCTTCTGCAACGCTTGTATCAACCTTTTCTACTTCAAGGCCTTTGTACTGACCAAGTGTAACTTCTGGCTTAACTGTTACATCAATTTCAAATGTAACGCCTTCTTCTTTGCTGATGCTCTGAACATCTATTTCTGGTCTTGATACTACATCAAGTTCAAGTTCTTTTATTGCTTCAGGATATTCTGTTTCAAGAACAAAATTGATAGCATCATCATAGAAAACTGCTGCGCCATAAGTAGCTTCGATCATTTTTCTTGGTGCTTTACCCTTTCTGAAACCAGGGATTGAAATATGTTTTTTATTTTTTTCGTATGCATATTTCATACCTTCTTCAAATTTTTCAGCTCCAACGCTAAATGTAAATTTAACTACGTTGTTTTCTTTGCTTACAACTTTTGCATTCATTAAAAACTTCCTCCTTAAAAATATCTCTTTCAAGTATTTCTATTTCTATTGCTGTCTTTTTGTATTAATTTGACTATCTTTAGCAAATATATTCCGACTGCATAGCTAACGGGTATTATATCATAAAAAGCAAATAAAATCCAGCAAAAAATGCTGGATTTATAACAATTCTGTTTCAATGCTTTCAATTACTGCATCGGTGTTATTTTCAATATAGTTCAAAACATTATCCATAATGCTGTCTCCATGGCTTTTGCTGTTTGTAACAAAGGCAAAGCCCAGCACAATTGTTTTGTGGGTATCGTTTTCTCCCACTTCTGCCACAGATACATTAAATTTATGCCTTGTTTTTTCAATAAGGCTTTTTACAACCATTCTTTTTTCTTTTAAACTTGTTACCCAAGGTGCATATAAATATATTTTGCAGCTTCCTACAACCATGTTTAATCACCTGCTTTAGTTTTAAGTTCCACAACAACAACTTCTGGTCTGTTAAATACCCTTAAAGGAAATACGCTGTTTCCAAGACCACGGCTTACAACCATTGATGTGCCGTTTTCCTCATGCACTCCGCTTGTATACTTAGGGAAAATACCCTGGTTAGGTGCAAAAAGTCCACCTATAAATGGCAATCTTATTTGTCCTCCATGAGCATGACCTGTAAACACAATATCAGCCCCAGCTTTTACATAAGAATCAAAAAGCTCTGGTCTATGACAAAGCACAATATTAAGGGCATCTGGGTTTTCTTCCATAGCTGCCACAAGAACTTCTTCTGGTGTATATGTATATTTAAAATATGGGTCCATAATTCCTGTTATGCGTACCTTTTCTTCGCTGTCTATATAGCAGGATTCGTTTTCAAGTACCGTTACCCCAACATCTTCCAAAAACTTTTTCAAAAGAGGATAAACACCTGAAGCCCCCTCATGGTTTCCGCATACATAATATACTGGACAAAGCTCTGATATTGCTTTTGCAAAGCTTACTGAATTTTCTATATCTATTCTGTGACAATCTATAATGTCTCCAGATATAACAATTATATCTGGTTTTTGAGCTTTTATTTTTGATATAAGGCGGCTATTGTTTTCTCCAAACTCTCCATCCTGAAGGTCTGAAACATGCACAATTTTCATACCGTCAAAGTATTCAGGCAATTTATTATTTTCCAAAACGTACCTGCTTACTACTATAGACTTATTTTGAAAATATGCAAAGGCAGCAACAGCAGCAAAAAATGATACTATTTTAATTGTTTTTTTCAATGTTATTTTTGCCATAAAATCACCCAAGGAGATTATATCACAAATCCTTTTTTAAAAAAATAAAAAAGGTGTATAAATACACCTTTTTATTTTATAAAACTTTAGCAAGGAAAGATTTAAGTCTTTCGCTTTTTGGATTTCCAAATATTTCTTCTGGTTTACCTTCTTCTATAACCTTGCCACCGTCAACAAACATTACTCGGCTTGCAACTTCCTTTGCAAAGCCCATTTCGTGAGTAACAACAACCATTGTCATGTTTTCTTTTGCAAGGTCTTTCATAACTTCAAGAACCTCTCCAACCATTTCAGGGTCAAGAGCACTTGTTGGTTCGTCAAAAAGCATAACATCTGGCTGCATACAAAGTGCACGTACAATAGCAACCCTCTGCTTCTGACCGCCTGAAAGCTGTGAAGGATAAGCATTTGCTCTATCTTTAAGACCTACTCTTTCAAGAAGTGAATATGCAAGTTCTTCTGCTTCCTTAGTGCTTTTACCCTGAAGCTTCATAGGCGCAATAGTAAGGTTTTTAAGTATCGTCATATGAGGGAATAAATGGAAATGCTGGAACACCATACCCATTTTCTGACGATGCTTATCAAGGTTAATTTTAGGGTCTGTAAGGTCTTCGCCTTCAAAATATATACTGCCGCCTGTAGGCATTTCCAAAAGATTAAGACATCTTAAAAATGTTGATTTACCACTGCCTGAAGGACCTATGACTACAACAACTTCGCCTTTTTTAATTTCAGTTGAAATGCCGTCAATAGCCTTTAATACACCATAGTCTTTCTCAAGACCTTCAACTTTAATAACAACATTATTATCGTTCACTTTGTCTTAACCTCCTTTCACCTATGGCAATAAACTTGGATATTACCATTACAAGAATTAAGTATATAAGAGCAACTGCCAAAAGAGGCATAAGAGCAGAATATGTTCTTCCTCGTATAATATCTCCGGCTTTTGTAAGGTCACTTAAGGCAACATAACCTGAAACAGATGTTTCCTTAATAAGAACTATAAACTCGTTTCCAAGAGCAGGAAGTACGTTTTTAAAAGCCTGAGGAAGTATAATGTATCTCATTGTCTGAACATAGTTAAATCCAAGGCTTCTACCTGCCTCAAACTGACCATTGTCAATGGACATAATTCCGCTTCTGATTATTTCCGCAACATAAGCACCTGAGTTTATACCAAATGCAAGTACAGCAATCATAACTTTATTAGTTGATGTAGCAAATATTACATAATACATAATCATAAGCTGAACTACAACAGGAGTACCTCTTATAATTGTAAGGTACACATTTGCTAAAAAGTTAATAATACCTAATACTGTACGCTTAAACCCCTTAGGCATTGTTGAAACGTTTTTATCGTATGTAGAACGTATAATAGCAATTACAACACCTATAACTATACCAAGTATTACAGCAAAAAACGTAACCTTTAATGTAACAAAAAGACCCTCTAAAAGAAGCTTCCATCTGTCATCATTAATAAAGTTAAGTATAAATTCAGCCTTGACATCTTCAAACCATTGAGCCAAAACTTCAGCCTCCTTTCTAAATAGTAAAAAGAGGCGGTTTTAGAAAAATCCGCCTCACTAAAAATAACCAAATTATTCAGCAGTAATATATTTATCTATTATAGACTGTACTGTGCCGTCTTCGATAAGTTCATTAAGAGCTGTGTTTACTGGATCTGTTAAAGCACTGTCTTTAGCAAAGCAGATAGCATAGTCTTCTACAACGTATTCTGTATCAAGGATCTTAAGACCTTCATTAGCTTCTACGAAAGCTTTTGCTGGTTCGTTATCAATAACTACACAGTCAATTTTGCCTGTTAAAAGAGCCTGAACAGCGTCTGCACCTTTGTTATATCTTTCAATTGTAGCAAGACCAGCAGATTCAAGGTCATCTGTTGTATAAATATCACCTGTTGTACCGTTCTGAACACCTATTTTGTGGCTAGCGCCTTCAGCAAAAAGGTCATCTACTGATGTAATAGGTGAGTCTTCTGTAACGATTACAACCTGTACGCCTGTTGCATAGCTGTCTGAGAAGTCAACACTCTGAAGTCTGTCTTCTGTAACAGTCATACCAGCCATACCAAAGTCTGCTTTACCCTGTGATACTGCAAGTACAATTGAATCGAAAGCCATGTCTTCAATCTGAAGTTCGCAACCAAGTTTTTCTGCAATAGCTGCTGCTATTTCAGCATCAATACCTACTATTTCTTCGCCTTCATAGTATTCGTATGGAGGGAATTCAGCATTTGTTGCCATTATAAGAACGTCCTTATCAACACCTGTTGAAGAAGAATCAGCCTCTGCAGAAGTTGCTGCTGATGATGATGCTGCAGCTGATGAAGAAGCAGCTGATGATGATGAATCTGATGATGAGCAGCCTGTTAAAGCCATTGTAAGAGTTGCAATTAAAGCTGCTGCTGTAAATAACTTTTTCATTTTAATTTATCCTCCCTAAAAAATATATAAAATGCTAAAAGCTATTATAATCCATCAATATAAAAAATTCAACTAAAAATTTATTATTATTCAGCTTTCCTGTTTATATATTCAGCCTTTGTTTTTGAATAAAGTATTTTCTGCTCACTATAAAGACCTGTATATCCAGAAAGCATATACCCTATGGCACATACTATACCAAAAAATAAAAGTCCTTCAGAACCAAAAAGTTCAATACTAAGTATCATAGACGAAATAGGACAGTTTGTTACACCGCAAAATACAGCTATAAGACCTATTCCTGCACCAAATGACGGTGTAAGCCCAACATGAGTAGACATAAAGTTTCCAAATGTAGCACCTGTAAAAAACGCAGGTATAATTTCTCCGCCTTTAAACCCAGCACCAAGTGTTGCAGCAGTAAATATAATTTTAAGTATAAAAGCATACCAAACAACATGACCTTCAAAAGCCATGTTTATAACGCTCATTCCAGTACCATTGTAATCACCATTACCAACTATAAGAGTCATTATAATAACTATTATACCGCCAGCAGCTGCCATTTTGTATGGGCTTTGAAACTTTGATTTATATAAATGAGAAGCCTTATGCATTGCATGACAAAATACTATGCTTAACATAGCACCAAGCATAGCCAAGGCAGAAACTTCCATAATACTTAAAACTGAAAGCTCTGGTATGCCTTCAATTACAAATGATGTAGGAGGCACGCCAAATTTATTTGCTATCATACAACCTGTTGCAGCAGCCAAAACACAAGGGAAAAGTGCTGAATAATGCATTATGCCAACGCTTATTACTTCTATTGAAAATACAGCCGCTGTTATAGGTGTTCCAAAAAGAGCAGCAAATGCCGTACACATACCGCAAATTGTAATAAGAGACATGTCTTTATCATCAAGTTTAAGAAACTTGCCTAAAAAGTCGGCAATACTGCTTCCCAGCTGAAGAGCAGCACCTTCTCTGCCTGAAGAGCCACCAAAAAAGTGAGTTATTAATGTACTTACAAATATAAGGGGAGCTGTAGATGGTGAAACAAGCTTATTTTCACGTACAGCAATAAGTACAAAGTTTGTTCCCTTATGGTCTTTTGCTCCAAGTGCCTTATAAAACCATGCAATAAATATACCGCCTAAAGGCAGTCCAAATATAATGTATGGATGCTCAAGCCTAAATTCAGTTACCACATCAACACTGAAGTGGAAAAGCACTGCTACAGCACCTACTACAACACCCAAAAATATAGCTATTATAAGCCACTTGCAAAAATAAAATAAATCCCTGTATAATCCTTCCATGTTTTTACCCCTATTCCTAAAAATACCATTTACCCATCCGCTTTGAGTATATCATAGGGTCTATTGGTTTTCAATGAATATAGCCTATTCTACATATATATAAATAAAACAGAATTTTAGTTTATTTTGTATAAAAAAAAGAGATGAACAAAATAAATATTTCATTCATCTCTTTTTGCACGTTAATTTGTACTTTCCTTAGATTCTTCAAATTCATTCCAAAGAGGCATTTTTACAATTACTTTGAATAAATCTCCATCCGCCTCTATTTCAAAATCGCCTTTTTGCACTTCAGTAAGGCTGTTTGCTATTGAAAGACCAAGACCACTGCCCTCTGTACTTCTTGAAGAATCGCCTCTGAAAAATCTTTCTGTAAGGTTTTTAATATTATAGTCAATTTCGTGCTTTGATGTATTTTTTACAATAAGCACACCATCTTTGCCCTCTTTAAATATGTCAACATAAACCCTTGTGTTATTCATGGCATATTTAAATACATTTGACAAAAGGTTATCCATTATACGCCACATATGCTGACCATCGGCATATATAAACACATCATCTTCACCGTTAAGCCTAAGCTCAAGATTCATATTTTCAAATTTTTCTTCATATTCACAGCAAGCCTGAACAGCCAGCTGTTTATAATTAATCTTTGTTTTTTCAACTGATATATTTCCACTTGAAACCTTGCTTGCCTCAATAAGATCTTCTATAAGATGTTTAAGACGAACAGATTTTTCAACCAGTACATCAACATACCCTTCTGCCCTTTCGTTATCAAGCTTTTCCTTATCAAGAAGGTCTGCATAAGTAATAATAGATGTTAAAGGAGTCTTAAGGTCGTGAGAAACGTTTGTAATAAGGTCTGTTTTCATTCTTTCGCCCTTAACAGCTTCTTCAACTGCCACTTTAAGACCTTTTTGCATGTCGTTTATATCCTGAGCAAAATCTGTAAAAACAGGTGTTATTTTTTTCATGTTTATGTTTGCTTCGTCAAACTGACCTTGTGCACCTTTTTTTGCAGACTTCATTATAATAGAAAGAGAAATTGCACTTCTAATGACAATTATAGCTGCACTTATCATTAAAAACAGAAGTATAACTATAAATATACCTGTAAAACTGCTGTGATAGCCCAAATAAGCAGACTGGAAAGTGTCCTGACATATTATGGCTGATAAAAGACATATTATAACTGAATATCCAATAAAAAGAGTTGCCATCCAGCCTGAAAAACTCTTTCCGTTTAATACTGCACCTATTTTTCTAAATACTGCTGCCACAAAAGTATTATATAATACTGTTTTTGATTTAAAATGTCTTGAAAGTGAGCATAAATAGCTTAAACCAACAGCAGTATCAATATTTATAAGTATTATAAGTCCAGCACCTGCACTTAAAAGCCATGCTTCCGTCTGCCTTCCTAATATTACAGCAAAAACAAATAATATAATTCCTGCCGAAATAAGCAAAAAACCCCCTGCCAAAAGAGTATGAATATCGTTATATATTCTGTCTACTGCAATTTTAGTAACTTCTCCACCTGGCTCACTTTGTCCTGCTGTTCTTAAAAGATATATAACAAGTATAATTATAATAAGCCCTGAAAAAAGCATTGTTGAAATCATAACAGGATAAATCTGCTTTCTTAAATAGAAATCCTGATTATTTTCATAAAAAATATCGCCTTCTTTGAATGTATCGGCTATACCTGCATAAAACACATAATTTCCGCTTGCTATTGCTTCATTTTTGTATCCTGAATATGCGTCCATTTTGTCTGATAAAAATTCGCCTTCAAGAACCATATGCTGCTCTAAAGCAGTTATGTAATCAACAGAAGCATTTCCTGCCACATAAGAACCGTCTTTTGTTTCAATGCTATAGAAATAATTTACATATTTATCAAGATCAACTTTTTTGTCTATGTAATCATTAAGCTGATTTTGTATATAAATATTTCTGTAATCCCTGAGCTTTGTTTCCACAAGATTTTCATACTCATTGTAGTTAACAATAAGGTCTTCTGGTATCTCGCCTGTTACGGTAACAGTATAATCATCGGAAATAGTTGTGTTTGAAGTAATAACACCGTCTATAATATTATAGTAGTCTTTAAACTCTTCAATAAGGTCATTCTGATCAACAGCTTTTCCGTCACGAATATTGCCTTCGCTTTTGTACACAAGATTTACAAGTATTGCTTCGTCACAAACTTCATCAAACTTGTTTCTAAAAGCACCTGTTTCCGTGTACTTATCAAAGTCCATACTTATAAGACCTTCAAACCTGTCACTTGTGCCGCCACTTACCCATACTATGCCCAAACTGCATAACGTAATTATTGTAACAAGTATGAATATAAAAAATACGGCTGTAATCTTTGCACCCTTTGAATAAGCCTTATACTTTTTCAATTTTGTATCCAATACCCCACACCACCTTAAGATATCTTGGTTCTTTTGGGTTAATTTCTATTTTTTCCCTGATACGTCTTATATGAACAGAAACTGTGTTTTCCGGTGCAAATGACATTTCGTTCCATACTTTTTCGTATATCTCATCAATAGAAAATACTTTACCTGCATTTTCCATTAAAAGCTGAAGTATTCCGTACTCTGTAGCTGTAAGTTTAATAGGCTCGCCATTTACACGTACCTCTTTTGCGTCTTTATCAAGCTCAAGGTCGCCTATTTTAATTGTGCTGCTTTTTTCTGCAATACTACCAAGGCTTGTATATCTTCTAAGCTGGCTTTTAACCCTTGCCACAAGCTCCAAAGGATTAAAAGGCTTTGTTATATAGTCGTCTGCACCAAAATTAAGACCCAGAATTTTGTCTGTGTCCTCAGATTTTGCAGAAAGTATAATTATAGGGATATTAAGTGTTTCCCTTATTTTGATTGTAGCCTTAAGCCCGTCCATTTTAGGCATCATAACGTCCATAAGTATAAGATGTATTTCGTTTTCCTCTATGGCTTTAAGGGCTTCCATACCGTCATATGCCTTAATTACATTATATTTTTCCTGAAGCAAATAAATTTCTATTGCATCAACAATGGCTTTCTCATCATCGCATACCAAAATATTGTACATTTTCCATTCCTCCCTACTATAATCTTAATATATCATTACAAATTTACAAAAAACACCAATTTATCTTAAATTATTCTTAACCTTTTACAAATTAAATTTTACATTGCCTGAAATAAATTTTCAACAATATGTTACAAATCATATCTGTAAATATATTGCAGCAAACAAAAAACAGCATACATCTGTGAACTGTACGCTGTTTTTTAATTACATTTTTATTTCTTTTCCTAAGCCAAATGAATATATATATTTTTAATTTACTTTTAAAGGGGTTGTTCTTTCTATTGCTTTT
>CALWHO010000108.1 GCA_944380405.1 uncultured Lachnospiraceae bacterium | reverse complement strand
ATTGCTTTTTTTGAATACACCATTTTTACCTCCTGCATAATAATATCCCATTGTTATACCAAATAAAAAATGCCCTGGCACAGAAAATATCGCCCTTTCAACAGCCGTTGAAACTCCTCCCAAAATTGGATGATATACATATATAAGATTTTCAGATGAAGCAAAGCCAAGAGAAATAAGACATGAATAAATAATAAAATCAAAAGGTCTATTAAAATGCCTGTTTTCACTTGATAAAAAATATAAAAATACAGCCTTAAATAATTCTTCCAATAAAGCCGATGATATATACACCCTATATATAACATTAAACCTTTGGGCAAAATATGTGTTTTCAAGCATAGCACATATAGGCAAAACTATAGTTACAATAAAACCACCAAAGAAAAAAGCAGTAAACATTAAATAAAAAGGCTCTTTTGTTTTTTTATCAAAATTAATTATAAATATAATTAAAACCGCTATTGGTGCAAGAGAAAGCTGTGTAAGCATATTTAAAAACCTCACAAAAAAAGAGTACAGACTTAATATATCCATACTCTTTTTTAATTATTAATTAAGGTCTTCTCTATTTATTGCGTTATAAAGCATTTTTCTTGCTATTACAGAAGCATTTGCACTTCCATCACCATTTTCAAGAACAACTGATACAGCATACTGCGGATTATCAGCAGGTGCAAATCCAACAAACCAAAGGTGGTCATTTCCTCCCGGATTTTCTGCCGTTCCTGTTTTGCCTGCCACCTGGAAATATTCACTGTTGGCATTATACCCTGTACCTTCGTTTACAACGGCAATCATCATTTCTTTAAGCTTTTCACATTCTTCTGCTGTAAAAATAGTTGCATAGCTTTCAGGCACTGTTACACTTACAGTTTTTCCATTATAATTTTCCACATGGTCAATAATATATGGCTGCATCATAATGCCGTTATTAGCTATAGCAGAAGCAATTGACGCCATATAAAGAGGTGTAACTGTTGTTTTGCCCTGACCTATGGCTGTTTCAACAAGCTCACTTACAGATGATGATGAGTCCAGAAGCACTTTAGGCGTGCTGGAGCCAAGTGTGAAATTAAGCGGCTCATTAAAAAGCAATTCATCTGCTGTCTGTCTTAATGTTGCAGCTCCAAGCTTATACCCCAAAAGTGAATACGCCGTATTACAGCTATTGGCAAAAGCCTGAACTATATTTTGTGTACCATGAGCCTTATTATTATAGCAGTGTATTACCTTATCTTCATACTCTGCATCTGAGTCACACTCAAATGAAAGGCTGTCCAAATCATCCATGTTTCGTATTGCAGAAACTGTTGTAATTATTTTAAATACAGAACCTGGTGTATATTCACCTGAAACAGCTCTGTTTAAAAGCGGACTTTCCTCATTATTATTTATGCTTTCCCAATCAGATGATATTGTTGAAGGGTCAAAATCAGGTTTTGAAACCATGGCAAGTATTCTGCCTGTTGAAACCTCTTCCACAACTACCGCACCTTTATTTGTCCTCATAAGGTTTGATGCTATATCCTGTAAATCCTTATCTATTGTAAGGTATATTGAATCGCCCTGTACATCGCCATCTGTAAAAAATGCAGAAAGTCTTTGTATAAACTCATTTGAAACGTGTTCCAGTGTAAAGTTTCCGCTGGCTTCAATGCCGCTTTTACCTGGATTTACATATCCAACAACATGAGCCGATGACTGCACATCATTATAAACTCTTTTGTATGTATCGCCGTCTTTTTCGCTATAGGCATACACATATCCGTCTATATCCATTATGCTGCCTCTTTTAATGCTGCTGTTTGCCTGATTAATTCTTGGGTTATAGGCATTTACAATCATTGTTTTACTGTCTACAACTGAAATTTTAACAGTAACGCCTATAAGGAGAGCAAATATTATCACTATAAAAACAGTAACATGCTTTATGCTGTTTTTACTGCCTTTTTTCATGCAACCGCCTCCTCTTCTTCTGCTTCCACATGGTAACCATTTACCCATTGTATAAAGCCTATTATAAGTATGCTTACTGTAACAGATGTACCGCCATAGCTTACAAATGGAAGTGTAACACCTGTAAGAGGTATAAGCTTTATTACACCACCAACAATTATAAATGTCTGAAAAGCCATCATTGCCGTAAAGCCTGCACAAAGTATGCTGTAATAACGTCTTTTGCACACACAGGCAATCATCATTCCTCTTACAAAAAGCACTATAAATACTCCAAGCATACATACAGCAAATACAGTTCCAAACTCCTCACAAATAGCAGCATATATAAAGTCTTTTGTTACAACAGGTATACTTGTAGGCATACCTCTTGTAAGACCGCTGCCTAAAAGACCGCCTGTACCTATGGCAAAAAGTGACTGAACTATCTGGTAGCCGCCACCGTCAATGTCTGCCCATGGATTTTTCCAAGCTGCAACCCTTACCCTTACATGGCTGAAAAGGTTATATGCTATAACAGAAGCAACTGAAAAGCCACCTACGCCAAGAAGTACAAGAAATCCATTTGATGTGGCAATATAAAGCATTACAAGGTATGTCATAAAGAATATAAGTGCACTACCCAAGTCTCTTTGGAATACAAAAAGCATTACAAGCATGGCACTTAACACGCCAGTAATTATAAATTCCTTAAACTCAACTTTCTTCCTAAATACGGAAGCCAGATAAAACACAAACAAAAACTTAACTGCTTCTGACGGCTGAAAGCTTAAAGGTCCAATATAATTCCAGTTTGTAGAGCCATACTCTGTTGATCCGAAAAATATTGTTGAAAGCACAAGTACGAAGCTTAAAATTATATATACCTTTTCAAAAGCCTCAAAACGAGGAATCATATTTATAATAATAGGTATAAATACAGCAGCTGCAAAGCCTACGCACATCCACATAAGCTGTCTAAAGGCAAGTGCCATATTAAGTCTTGCAAGCATTATAAGGCTTATATCCAGCAGAAAAAGCACACAGTTCCATATAAGAGGGCAGCTATTTTTGTAAATTTTGTTCACGGCAAAATATGCCAGCAGTATAAACAAAAATCCAACAAGAGCCAGTATAAGGCTTTCTATATGGAATGATATGTTTTCCGTATCGTATGAAATTATGAGAAAGGCTGTAATATGAGTAAGCAGTATCATTGTTCTTGCAGTAAATACGCTGTATCTGTGGCTTTTTTTAGTAAGCCCTGCCTCATCAAGAAGAAAAAGCACACTGTTAAATATAAATATAACAGCATAAGCCAAAAACAAATATCTGCTTAATATTATTAATAATTCAAACATAAACTCACTTCTATTCTATTCCTCTGAAATAATGTCCTTTTGTGCTGCCTTTATCGCCCATTTCTGTTATAAGTCTTTTAGCTTTTAAGGAATGTTTTTCAGGATTGTTATTTACATCTATATACGCAGAAATTATTTTATCTGTTTCGGCGGCAGTTTCTTTTGTAAATATAAGTCTGCCATAAGTTGTTGGACTTTGAGCAACCTCATCATAAAACTTAAGTGTAAAAAGAGGCTTTCCGTTTAATATACTGCAAACACACTGATTACAGTCAGGAAGAATATAAAATACCTCGCCTTTTCTGTCTTTAAGGTAATATTCCTCTGTTGTAAATCTCTTTTCACAGTATCTGTGATTGTCTTTACTTCCGTCATAATTACCTATTGGACACTGGTGTGTTGTCATAAGAGGAAGATGTCCATAAATAATCATTTCACAAGTTTCATTTGCCATTAAGCGTATTTCCTGAAGATTTAATTCAGGTGAAATACAAATCATATCAGCACCTTTTCCATTCCAGTAATTTACGTCCTGTGTGTTATAAACATTAAGACCGTAATCAACCACAACAGGCTTTCCTGTTTCCTTCATTTCATCAAATTGACCTGATGAACGCACAAGGAAGCCGTCAACATTACTATTTTTAAGCTTTTCCATAAGAGAAGCATATATATCCTTAACATTTTCCCTATAAATTCTTGGAAGTGCTGCATATAACTTAATACCGTTTCTGTGGCATGAATTAATTATATTATTTAAGTTTTCCTCAAGTTCTTTGCCTGCTTCAAAGTAAATAATGTTTATGCCGTCGTTTGAAACAGCTGCCTCAAACTGAAGCATATTGTTTACCTGAACATTTATTTTCTTTGACATTTTATCAGGTGCATTATTTGAAACAGACTTATTTGTAATATCAACATGCTTTCTTCTGCCTGAAAGAACTATTTTCTTTGTAAGCTCCTCAACAGCACGTCTTCTTATATCATTAAGACTGCTTACAGGTATATAAATGTTTTCACCACAGTTAATATTTATGTCAGCTGCTGAAAAAGGAGTTCCACCCATTTTTGAAAGCTGCTGTTTTATTTTATCACTGCTCATAGGCTGGTTTGAAGCCTCCTGAACAATATCACCAGTAACAAAAATACTGTTACCTTTTAAATCCCAAAGCTTAAATGTCATTTCTTTACCTGAAAAAGCAGTAAAATCGCCATATACGTCTTTTGTTCTTGTATCTTTCTGATATGTTCTTGCAAGTTCATCATAAAGAGCCTTATCGTGTGTTTTATATACAACATCGTTTTTGCTTATATCGCCCTTTACAATCATGCTTATAACTTCGCCAGGTCTGGAAGCCTTATTAATGTTGCTTCCTGCATGTGGCTCTGTCTGTGTCCAGATTTCTATACCATCACCTGGAAGAAGTGGCTCTCTTGTTCTGATAGATACTCTTGAATATTTTCTGTCGTATGTATCAACAATACCTGCCTTAAGACCCCAGCTTTTTGGTCTTTCTATGCTCATCATGTCAAGACCTGAATGTGTGTTATAATAGCCTTCGCTGAAACCGCCTCTATTGAAAAGCTGTGTAAGTATTTTTAAATCCTTATCTTCAACGGCATAGTTTTCATGTTTCTCAAAATACATATCAATATATTTTCTATATATCTTTGTTACACCTGCTACATATTCGGCACTTTTCATTCTGCCTTCAATTTTAAGTGAAGATACTCCGCTTTCTATAATCTGAGGAAGTATTGTTATTGTTTCAATATCTTTAGTGCTTAAAAGATGACCTTCTTTTATTTTTTTGTAGCCGCCATAAAATGAGAATGGAAGTCTGCAAGTCTGGGCACATCTGCCTCTGTTGCCGCTTCTGCCACCAAGCATACTGCTCATAATACACTGACCTGAGTATGAAACACAAAGAGCGCCATGTATAAATGTTTCAACAGGCACGCCTGTTTTTTCAACTATTTCCTTTATTTCTCCAAGGGCAAGCTCACGGCTTAAAACAACTCTTTCAAAGCCTGCTTTTTCAAGAGAAAGTACATCTTCCATTGAGTTTGCTGTAAGCTGTGTGCTGGCATGAAGAGGCATTAAAGGGAGATTTTTTCTGGTAATTTCTGCTGCACCAACGTCCTGCACAATAAGTGCAGCAACGCCTGCTTCATAAAGTGAAGAAAC
>CALWHO010000107.1 GCA_944380405.1 uncultured Lachnospiraceae bacterium | reverse complement strand
AGGCTGTAGGCAATATATCAGTATATGCAAGAGTTTCACCTGAAAACAAGATCCGTATAGTAAAGGCTTGGCAGAGAAAAGAACAGGTAGTTTCAATGACAGGCGACGGCGTAAATGACGCTCCTGCATTAAAGGCGGCAGACATTGGCTGTGCTATGGGTATTACAGGTACAGACGTAGCCAAGGGTGCTGCAGATATGACACTTACAGATGACAACTTTGCCACAATAGTTGACGCTGTACGAGAGGGAAGAGGTATATATGCCAACATTAAAAAGGTTGTAGGTTTCCTTCTTGGTACTAATATCGGTGAAGTAATTACGGTTTTTGTTGCTATGCTTTTGTGGCAGAAATCTCCGCTCCTTTCAATGCAGCTTTTATGGATAAACCTTGTAACTGACAGTTTACCTGCAATTGCTCTGGGTATGGAAGCTGTTGAGGATGATGTTATGGATCATAAGCCAAAGCCTAAGAATGAGAGTATGTTTGCTCACGGTTTTGGTGTAAGAGTTGTGCTTCAGGGTGTAATGTTCGGTACATTGTCACTTATTGCTTTCTATATAGGTCATGAGGTAACAGGTACAGAATCTGGAGGACAGACTCTTGCGTTTATGGTGCTTGCACTTTCTCAGGTAGTTCAGGCATTTAATATGAGATCAGAACACTCACTCTTTAAGATAGGTGTGTTTACTAACCATAAGCTTAACTGGGCAGCTCTTGTGTCTGTTGTACTTGTGGCACTGGTACTCTTTACACCATTGTCAGTTCCTTTCGGACTTACAAGACTTCCATGGAACATTTACGGAATTGGTGTTATACTTATACTTGTTCCTCTTGTTGTAATGGAAGTATCAAAGGCTTTAAATATTATTAAGCCACATGTGAATAAATAAGATATAAAAATAAAGAGAGGCTGTTGCAAAATAGGAAACTATTTTGCAACAGTTTTTTTATATTCAAAAGAAAAACGGGTTCCGAAGAACCCGTAAATGTGGTATAATTAAAATATGAACAAAAATTACACCTCTAAGAATTATAACAAATTTGAGGCAGGATTTCAACTGGTTTTACCATTAAATTTAGAAGTTTTAATTCCTGTTTTAATTCCTGATGATGAGTCTGTCAGACTGCTGAGCCAAGAACTGGAGGATTTAGATTACACATTATTATACAAGGCTTACTCTGCAAAAGGCAGAAATCCGGCAGTTGACCCAAAGACCATGTTCAAGATTTTAACTTATGCCTACTCACAAAATATTTATTCTACAAGAAAAATCGAAAAAGCTTGTCGCAGAGATATAAACTTTATGTGGTTGCTCCAAGGACAGAAAGCGCCTGATCACAGCACAATATCAAGATTTAGAACAGGATATTTATCCGAGGCTTGTGAAGATTTATTTTATCAGTATGTACGCAAGCTTGCATATATGGGCGAGCTGGGACAGGAAACAGTATTTATTGACGGTACAAAACTTGAAGCATGTGCAAATAAGTATACATTTGTATGGAAGAATTCTGTAAATAAGTGGGAAGAAAAAATGCTGCCAAATATTCAGAAAATAGTTAATGAAATTAATAATGAATATTTTACAAATTTTAAGATCACACCGGAAAACAGAACAGCAGACTTACAAAAAGTGGTTGATTATCTAGACGAATACTGTTATGAAAATAATGTTGAGTTTGTATTTGGAAGAGGAAAAAGAAAAAGCAGACATCAGAAATTTTATGAAATAACGAGAAAATTTCTTGACAGGCAGTTGCTTTATGACCTTCATAACTCAAGATTCGGAAATCGAAACAGCTATTCAAAAACAGATGTAGATGCTACTTTTATGCATATGAAAGATGATCATATGAGAAATGCCCAGCTTAAACCGGGGTACAATGTTCAGATAGCTGTGGACAGCGAATATATAGTTGCTGCGGATATCTTTCAGGACAGAAATGACGTATGGACATTAATTCTGCTATTAAAGACAATGGAAGAGAAGTTAAAATTTAAATATCCAAGTGTTACAGCAGATGCAGGCTATGAGAGCGAAGAAGCTTACTGCTTTCTTGATGAAAATAAGCAAAAATATTTTATAAAGCCACAAATGTATGACAAATGGAAGAAACGCAGCTTTAAAAAAGACATAAGTAAACGTGAAAATATGGAGTATAATTCAGATGAGGATTACTATATTTGTCATAATGGCAGAAAGCTCAAACCAATAAGCATAACCAAAAAGACAAGCAGAAATGGCTATAAATCAGAGGTAACCGTATATGAATGCGAAGATTGTACTAATTGTGAATACAAAAGCAAATGTACAAAATCCCAAAATAATAAGCAATTAAAAGTTTCAAAAAAGTTTATAGAAAAAAGGAAGAAATCATTTGAAAATATAACAAGCGAACAAGGGATTCTGTACAGAATGAACCGATCGATACAGGTTGAAGGAGCTTTTGGAGTAATAAAAAATGATTATGAGTTTCAAAGATTTTTGTTAAAAGGGAAAACCAAAGTAAAATTAGAGATTCTTTTGCTCTGTATTGGTTACAACATCAATAAACTGCATTCAAAAATTCAAAATAACAGAACCAAAAGCTATCTTTTTAAGAAAGAGTTAGCTTAAAAATAAAAGGGAAATGAAGTCCCCTTATTAAAGTGCGTCCAAAATCAGGAAATTTGCAAGAGATATCCACAATTAATGGATAAGCTCTTATTTTTTTCGTAAAAATAAGTAAAAAAGAGAAGGCTGCCGCAAAACGAATGAAAAATCATTCATTTTGCAACAGCCCCTTATTTATATAAAGATATTATTTTATCTCCTGCTCAAGGCTGTTGAACTCGGGAGTGTCAAAAAACTGTGCAAGGGTGATTTCAAGACCGTCACATATCTTCTTTATTGTAGGGAGTTTAGGGTCATTGCTTATTGTTTTATTCTTGGATAAGGCTTTTTTTCATCTGTTAATCCTGCCAGATAATCCATACTTGTGTCAAGAGCTAAAGCTATTTT
>CALWHO010000106.1 GCA_944380405.1 uncultured Lachnospiraceae bacterium | reverse complement strand
AGCTCAATGTAAAACAGTATAAACCATAATATGACTGTAATAAGTATTGAAATTAAATTTCGTTTTTTCATTTTTTTCTCCTTAAAAAATAATATGCTGCAACTTTATGTGTTTCACTACGTATAATACCATATACGAGAAAATTTTAATATGTTTTTTATTATTCGTAATAAACTTTTAAATTATTTAACACTATTAACCTCTTTACACAACTACCAATATTATTTATACTATTTTATGAGGGGAAGTGATACTATGAAAATAGAAAAGATTAACGAAAACCAGATCAAGCTTACTCTTACAAACGCCGACCTTACAGAAAGAAATATTAAACTTGAGGAGCTTATATCCCCATCAAATAAAACACAGGAGCTTTTTAGGGATATAATGGAGCAGGCATTTACAGAATGCGGTTTTTGCGTAGATAACGCACCTCTTATGGTTGAAGCTACACCAGTGGCTCTTGACGGTCTAATGATAATAGTTACAAAAATACAGGATAAAGACAGTCAGAAAGATAAACTTTCTCTTATATCCCAAAATAAGGAATTACGCCGTTTTAAAAGAAAATCAATCGATACTTATACAGGAGAAAATGTCTCCGATAACGGCATTTCAATCTATTCATTTGATGCTCTTGATGACGTAATAAATGCTTCAATACGTCTTAATAGTACATATAGCGGATATAACATACTCTTTAAGTACACTGAAAAATATTTCCTGCTTATTCAAAACGACTCTGCAAATGATGATATTTCAGATGAAGATATTGAAAATATAGTTTCCGAATACGGAACAAAGCATATCTCAACAGTATTAAGTAAATATCACCTTTTGGAGCACGGCGAAGTAATTGTAAAAAACCCTGCCATTAAAACATTGGCAATGTCATTTAGTTAAAAAAAAGCTGTATTGATTTATGTTCAATACAGCTTTTTTGTATTTAAATTCTTTCTTTGCAAACAGGGCATTTATTAGGAGTGTGAATACCCATGTTAAGTAAACCACCGCATTTTGGGCATTTGTAAAACTTAAGCTTTATAAATATGGCTATAAGTATTAATGCAATAGGTACAGATTTTAAACCATAACTTGCCTGAACCATGTTTGCTGTAATAAGCCAACCTGCTATGCCTAATATAAAAAATGTCCATATAAGTTTGTGTGCACTTTTGTAATCCATTTTTTAAACTCCCCCAAATAAAAAATTATTAATAAAATTGTATCATATAAACATATAAAAAAACATATATATTTGTTGTTGCATTAATATATTATAGGTGCTATAATGGACACAAATATTGTTAAAGGCAATGAAAAGAAATAGTAAATAAGAAGATAATTTTCAGAGAGAGGCTGCCTTGGTGAAAAGCCTTAATTACACTTATTGAACCAGTCTTGGAGCTGTGAACCGAACACCATTTTTGTAAAGGTAAGTAGGCTTCAACGTAGTTTTTCCACGTTACAGGAAAATCGGTATAATTTTGTATCGGCAGAGGGTAAGTTTTATTTACCAAAAATAGGTGGTACCACGAATAATAATCGTCCTAAGCTTTTAATAGCTTAGGGCGTTTTTTTATACCCTGCCGTATTAATTTTTAAGGAGGATTAATATGAACCCATCAGAAAAAAGAATTGTAGTAAAGGTAGGCACATCAACAATAACAAGCGAAAACGGAGAACTTGACCTTAGAACAATAGATAAGCTTTCACAGGTGCTTTCTGCTGCTCATAATCTTGGATATGAAGTAATACTTGTTTCATCAGGTGCTATTGCCGTAGGAGTTGGCAAAATGCACCTTCCACAAAGACCAACAGAGCTTAAAGTAAAACAGGCAGCAGCAGCCGTAGGTCAGTGTGAGCTTATGCATATATACGATAAATGCTTCAGTGAATATGGCAATATAGTTGCTCAGATACTTCTTACAAGTGATGATATAGCAGTTCAGGAAAAGAAAGAAAACTTACGCAATACATTCTCTGCCCTTCTTGAACATAAAATAATACCTGTAGTAAATGAAAATGACTCTGTAAGTTATACTGAAATCGAATCAGAAAAGAAAGTATTCGGCGATAATGATGCCCTTTCAGCACTTGTTGCAGTACTTACAAAATCATCAAAACTTGTTATAATGTCCGATATAGAAGGCCTTTATGATAAAAATCCATCAGAACATAAAGACGCAAAACTTATACATAAGGTTGAAAAAATTGATGATAGTATACTCTCTCTTGCTGGCGGCAGTGGCTCCAACAGAGGCAGAGGCGGCATGATAACAAAACTTGAAGCAGCAAAAATAGTTACATCAAAAGGTATAGACATGTATATTACTCATGGCAAACATCCAGAAAACCTTTATGATATACTGGACGGTAAAGAAATAGGCACTCATTTTATACCTGAAAAATAAAAAAATATAAACAGGCACTTTTCAGCCTCCTTTGTAATATCATTTAATTATAAAGGAGGCTGATATTTATATGAGATATCCAAATCAAAATGATGACTGTCAAAACGAAATTATAGTTCCAAAGGATAAAGCATATTTGCGTTTTCTTCATGCCCTTCCAAATGACCCACCTGTAAACGTAGATATTTATGTAAACCATAGACTTATTGTTAAAAACTTCCGCTTTGAAGACTTCACACAGTATCTTCCAGCAGCACCTGGAGTATATGTAATTCAGATTTACCCAACAGGTAATAAAACAGAACAGCTTTTAAGTATCCATGTAACACTTGAAAAAGGCAAATCATATACAGCAGCTATTATAGGCACAGTAAGTGCTGTAGGTCTTGAGCTTTTCCCAGATTTTCAAGGTACACTTGATAAAAATACAGCTTATATGCGCTTTATAAATCTTTCACCTGATACAATAGGCGTTGATATTTCTGTTGACGGAACACCTGTTGTTTATGACCTTCAGTATACAGAAGCAACAGATTACCTTGAGCTTGCTCCTGGAAAGCATACCATGAAAGTAAACCTTACTTCAGACGGCACACAGGTTGTATCACACCCTAATATGGTTTTAAAAGGTGGAAATGCATATACAACTTATGTTGTAGGTCTTTCAAAAGGCAGACCATATATCGAAGTGCTTATTCCTCTCGATGGCTCCAGCTATCTTGAATACTAAAAAATTAAGAGGTTTCGGGACTATTTCCCAAAACCTCTCTTTTTTATTCAACAACAATGCTGCTCATAAAATCAACCATAGGCTTAAGATATAAAAACTTCTCAATGCACCAGTTAATAAGCTCTCTTTTGTAAACAATGTCTTCTATAGGCTTATCACATATAAGCGATATGCTTTTTCTTTGATAATAATTCATTACCATTTCGCTTTTGTCATCAGCCATTTTCTTTTTGTACATGTCACCAACAAGTTTAAAGTCTTTGCTGCCTTCGTATTTTTTAATAAGCCTTTCAAACTCAGCTGTGTTGGCATCAATCTTTTTTCTGAAAGCCTTCATGTATAAAGGCAGACTTTCATAAATACCCATACCTATTGAATAATAGTCGGGACCTATCTCAAAATACATAACAGGCTTGTTTTTCCATGCACCATCTTCTCTTTTAAATACTACCCACTTGTGGTCACGGTATGGTGATTTGTCTTTTGAAAAACGAATGTCTCTGTTTATTCTTGAAACTGATGAAATAGTTTTTATACCTGTTTTTTCAATAAGAATTTCGTTTACTTCTTTAGCAAAAGCGTCCATTGGCTCTTTAAAAAGAGTGTGGTACCTGCTTCTGTTTTCGTTAAACCATTCTTTGTTGTTGTTAAATCTAAGTTCCCATAAAAAGTCTGTAAGTTCTTCCGGAAACCCTTCAAATACTGCTGTATTTTTCATGTCATTCACCTTTTTGTAAAAATAAGCATAAAAAAAGTACGCTTTGACAAAAGTATAAATTATAAATCCTTTTTTGTCTATGGATATAAAATACACTTTTAATCAAAACGTACTTTTTAAAAATTCAAATTAGAGTATTCCTCCTATAGCAAGGAAAAGAGGAGCAAATACAAGTGATACAATAGTCATAAGCTTAATAAGAATGTTTATTGAAGGACCTGATGTATCTTTAAATGGGTCACCAACTGTGTCGCCAACAACTGCTGCCTTGTGAGCATCGCTGCCTTTGCCGCCGTGGTTGCCTTCTTCAATGTATTTCTTTGCATTGTCCCATGCACCACCGGCATTTGACATAAATATAGCCATAAGAACACCTGTTACAAGTGAACCTGCAAGAAGACCGCCTAATGCACCAGGGCCAAGAATTACGCCCACAAGTATAGGAGCTACAACAGCCATAATACCAGGAACAAGCATTTCTTTAAGAGCTGCCTGTGTTGAAATCGCAACACAGCTCTTGTAGTCAGGTCTTGCTGTGCCTTCCATAATACCAGGAATAGTTCTAAACTGTCTTCTAACTTCCTCAATCATCTGGAAAGCTGCTTTACCAACTGACTGCATTGTAAAAGCAGAGAAAAGGAAAGGAAGCATACCGCCTATAAATAAACCAATTATAACTTTATAATCAAGTATATCAATGCTTGAAAGTTTAACAGCCTGAGCATATGAAACGAAAAGAGCAAGAGCTGTTAATGCAGCAGAACCAATGGCAAAACCTTTACCCATAGCTGCTGTTGTGTTACCAACTGCATCAAGCTTGTCTGTAATGTTTCTTACAGAGTGATCAAGGCTGCTCATTTCAGCAATACCGCCTGCATTGTCTGCAATAGGACCATAAGCGTCAACAGCAACTGTAATACCTGTTGTTGAAAGCATACCAACAGCTGCAAGAGCTATGCCGTAAAGACCTGCAAAAGCGTAAGCAATGTAAATACCAACACAAATAAGAAGAATAGGAACTGCTGTTGATTCCATACCAACGGCAATACCGCTTATGATAGTTGTAGCAGAACCTGTTTCAGACTGGTCTGCAATTTTCTTAACTGATTTATAGTCACCAGATGTATAAATTTCTGTAACAACACCAATAAGTACACCAACTATAAGACCTGCAATAATAGCTGCAGCTTCGTTAAATCTTCCAAAGAACATGCTGCTAAGAGCAATTGAAGCTATAACAACTATTGCACTTGATACATATGTGCCTCTCTTAAGAGCTGCATGAGGATTTGAGTTTTCATCGCCCTTAACAAAGAATGAACCAATAATTGCTGCTGCAATACCTGCTGCTGAAAGTACAAGAGGGAATATAGCTCCGCCTTCGCCATAAGCTACAACACCAAGTGTAACAGCAGATACTATAGAACCAACATATGATTCAAAAAGGTCTGCACCCATACCAGCAACGTCACCTACGTTGTCTCCTACGTTATCGGCAATAACAGCTGGGTTACGTGGGTCATCTTCAGGTATGCCTGCTTCAACTTTACCAACAAGGTCTGCACCTACGTCAGCAGCTTTTGTATATATACCGCCGCCTACACGGGCAAAAAGAGCTATTGATGAGGCACCAAGGCTGAAGCCTGAAAGAACTTCAGGATTACCTGTTATCATATAAATAACACTTGCACCTAAAAGACCAAGACCAACAACGCACATACCCATAACAGCACCGCCTGAGAAAGCCATTGAAAGAGCTTTATTCATGCCGCTTGTTCTTGCTGCGTTAGCTGTTCTAACATTAGCCTTTGTTGCAACACTCATTCCAAAATAACCTGCAAGTGTTGAGAAAAGAGCACCCACAATAAAGCATACACCTGTTACAACGCCAACTCCCAAGGCAATTAATATAAAAAGAATAATTGCAAATACAATAAGTATTTTGTATTCTGCCATGAGAAATGCCTGTGCACCTTCGTGAATTGAAGCAGCTATCTCCTTCATTCTGTCTGTGCCTTCGTCCATTTTGCTGACCTTGTTAGCAAGATAAAAAGCAAACAAAAGTGCAGCGACACCAAGTATAGGTGCCAAAATTGCTAATCCATCCATCATAAAACCTCCGTTCCATTGTTTTGTCGGTTATTTGCTGCAATAAATTTAATTTTTAATACAAAAATTACAGTAAACACCCTTTTATGTTTTACATATTTTATCACATTGCAATAAGCTATTCAACAGTTATTTATTTTACTGTAAAAAAAAGCGCAGTAAAACTACTGCGTTTTTGTATAATAATTGATTAAATTCTATTAATATATATTAAAATTAATTAATTTTCATTTTTCGACACATTGGTATATTCAAAATGTTTTTCAAGAGCAACCTGTGCTCCTTCAATGTCTCCTCTTTTTACTGCATCATATACTGCCCTGTGCCATTTTAAAAGCCCCTCTGCCCTTCTTGGGTCTTGAAGTATAAGATTTCTGTTAAAGCTTACTGTCTTTTCAAGTATAAACCCAACATATTCCTGAACCTTTAAAAGCACGGCATTATCTGACATTTCATAAAGTATTTTGTGAAATCTGATGTCAAGCTTTGCTCCCATTTCAACATCGTCAATGTTTTCTTCCATTTTGTTTAGTATGTCTTCCATTTCGTTAAGCAAATCTTGGTGATTTTTGCTGTTTATAATGGCAAGCTTAATACCGCCAAATTCCAAAAGACGCCTGAATTCCAATAAATCATCTTCTACGCCGCCTTCTTTCAAAAGAAGCGGCAGTATAAGAGAAATAAATGGCAGTACATTAAGGTCTGAAACAAAAGAGCCTTCACCAGGACGTATGTCTATTATGCCAACTATCTCCATAACGCTTAAAGCCTCTCTTAAAGAAGCCCTGCTTACATTAAACATCTCAGCAAGAACTCTTTCAGAGGGAAGCCTGTCACCGCTTTTTATGCTGCCTTCTCTTATAAGCATAATAATCTGCTCAACTATATTTTTATATATTTTTTTGGTCTGTATAGATTTTATCTCCATAACAAGCCCCCATAAACACTAATTTTTTCAGTCATAAACAAATAATATATTTTATTTGCTTCTTTGTCAATGGACAGCAAAATAATGTAAATAGTTGTAAGTAACTGTTTAATAAAATATATTTTTGTGTTAAACTAAAATATATTTTACTAACCTTAAAAATAAGGAGGCTGCATGCAATGATAAAAAACACCCTTAAGGAAAAGCTCTATAATAATATACCTCAGTTTGGCACATTTATAAGCACAAACTCTCCTGATGTAGCTGAAATATGTGCTCTTGCAGGCTTTGATTTTGTTGTAATAGATATGGAACATGGCTATATGAACCATACAGATATAACACATTTAATGCGTGCAGCATCTTCATCAGGTGCTACGCCTATTGTAAGAGTAACATGTAACGATGAAACAAAAATACTTCGTACTCTTGACTGTGGTGCAATGGGCATACATATTCCACAGATAAATACACCTGAACAGGCAAAAGCAGCTATAAATTACTCAAAATACGCACCCTTGGGCAATAGAGGTGTAGCATTCCACAGAGCCAATAACTACGGCCTTTCAGATTTAATAACCTATATGGAAGAAGCCAACAAAGAAACAATGATTATATTCCACTGTGAAAGCGTTGAAGCCCTTGAAAATATAGATGAAATAGCCTCAACACCAGGTCTTGACTGTATAATGTTTGGTCCATACGATATGAGTATGTCAATGGGTATGCCAGGACAGGTAAAAACACCTGAAATGGAAGAAGCCATATCAAAAATGCTTGCTGCCTGCAAAAAACATGGCAAAATCCCTGGCATATTCACTTCAACAGCAGAAGATGCCAAAAGAAGAGTAAAACAAGGATTTTTGTATATGCCAGTTGCAATGGACTGCCAAATAATTTCCCGTTCATACAGTCAGCTTATAAAAGACTTACGATAATTTATAAATCCCCTTTTTTACAGGGGATTTTTTATTTTGCCCATATCTCAATTACATTTGATAAAACTTTAAATATATCAGCCTTTTGACAGCCTTCAGCAGCAACAATGTCTGTTCTTGCAACCTCTTTACCGTCAATATAATATATAATTTCTCCAGCCTTTTTGCCCTTTTCAAAAGGTGCTTTAAGGCTTTCATATATAATTACATCTTTGGTAATTTCGTCTCCGCCTTTTTCAGTCAAAATATTA
>CALWHO010000105.1 GCA_944380405.1 uncultured Lachnospiraceae bacterium | reverse complement strand
TATTATAACTATGGAGCAAGAACAGAAGTTCCAGGCATTGAGTGGCTTCACAGATTTAAAGACAAATACGAAAAAATTGTATGGCTTAATCCAATTGTTGATACAGGCTGGCGAACAGCTTTCTGGCTTCAGACATACAACATTATTAAAGAGGAGTTTGACATGTATCCTCTTACAGTAAAGAGTCTTGAAAAGGCACTTAAAAAGCTTATAGTTTCTAAATAAAACAAAAAATCCCAACATTAAGCTTGGGATTTTTTTTCGTTTATAAGTTTCTTTATACAGTCAAATGTTTCATCGCTTATGTCATGTTCAATTTTGCAGGCATCTTCTGCGGCGTTTTCTTTGCTTACGCCTATTGTAATAAGAAATTCTTTTATTAAACAATGGCGTTCATATATTTTTTCTGCAATTTCACGGCCTTCATCTGTCAAAAGAAGCTGATTTATGTTACCGATTTTAACAAGTCCTGCTTCTTTAAGTACAGACATGGCACGGCTTACACTTGGTTTTGAAAAATTAAGTTCGTTGGCAACATCAACAGAACGGGCAATTCCGTTTCTTTTTTCAAGTACAAGTATAGCCTCCAAATAGTTTTCTCCTGATTCGTGTATTTTCATATTAGCCACCTCCTTTTTATTGAAACTAATAATAACACACATAAATTATAATTTCAATAAGAAACTTAAATTTCAGTAAATTATTTTGGTTAGCTGTAACTAATATAATGAATAAATATGTTGAATAGATATGTTTTTTGTAATAAAATATATATCAGAAAAAAGGGTATTAAGTATGTGGCTGCTTTTTATATTAAGTTTACACAGTATGGAGTGAATATATGGAAAAGTATGTTTTTGGGGTAGATATAGGCATTAATTCTGTTAATGTGGGGCTTTTTTCGGAAAATATTAAGCTTATAGATAGGTGGACTATACCTTGGGACAAAAGGCATAAAAACGAAAGTGTTTTACCGTATTTATCCCAGTTTATAAAAGAAAAAGCACAGGGAAAAGATATAAAATCTGTTGGATTAAGTGTTGCTGGACCTGTTATTAATAATTCTATTGTGCTTGATTATAAAGAGCAAGGTTTTGGCAGTGCCCATATAAAGGCTGCATTTGAGAAAATGACAGGTATTGATACATATGTCATTAATGATTGTAATGCTGCGGCTTTAGGCGAAATGATTGAAGAAAGCAGGGTTAAGAGCTTTAATAATGCATTTTTCATTTCAGTTGGAAAAAGTATTGGCGGTGCTGTTATATCAAAAGGCGAAATAATTACAGGCTTTAGCGGCAGTGCAGGAGAGATAGGCCATATTATAATAAATCCTTTTGAAACTGAAAAGTGCAGATGTGGCAGATGTGGCTGTCTTGAACAGTATGTGTCTTTGTCAGGTATTATAAAGTATGCAAATACATTAAAACTTAACAGGATGGAAACAAAGCTTGGTAACATGTTTACCATAAAAGATATTTCTCTTTTGGCAGAAAAAGGTGACCCTCTTTGTTCAAAGGTTGTTGAATTTACAGGATTTAACATTGGTCTGGCACTAAGCATGGCAAGCAATATTTTTGACCCAGAGAAAATAATATTAAGCGGCGGTGTTATTGACGCAGGAGAAAATATCGTAAATTCTGTAATCAATAACTACAGAAAATATGCATATAAAGACAGCTCAAAGGCTGAAATAACAACATCTAAGATAAAAGAAAATGCTGGTATATTTGGTGCAGCAAAATTTGCTTCAAGTTTCTAATTAAATAAAAAAATTAAGGCGGGTTTATTTTTTTAAAACTCGCCTTTTTAATTTATTACATTACTTTTGATACTATTTTATTTTCAAGTATAACAATACCTTTATATAATACCGTTGATAATATAGCCAGTATTATAACAGACATCATAACCATATCAAGACGGAAAATCTGACTGCCATATATAATAAGGTATCCAAGACCATATTTTGCTACAAGCATTTCACCTATTATTGTGCCTATAAATGAAAGACCAGTGTTTACCTTTAATGTGTTCATAACAGCAGGAATATTTGCAGGAAGCACAACTTTAAACAGTACGTCTTTTTTATTTCCTCCAAGGGTATATATGAGTTTAATCATATTTTTATCTGTTTCGTTAAATGCACTTAATATATTCAGTATTGATACCACAACAGAAGTAAGAAGAGCCACAACTATTATGGAGTTAATGTTATTTCCTACCCATACTATTATTATTGGTGCCAGTGCAGTTTTTGGCACACTGTTTAAAACAACAAGGTATGGCTGGAATATTTCGTTTAAAAAAGAGCTTTGCCATAATATTACGGCAATTCCTGTACCTAAAAGAGTGCTTATTAAAAAACCTGCCACAGTTTCTGCTGATGTTACAAATGTATGGAATATAAGTGAATTTGTAAATATCATGCTGTAGGCACAAAAAAGTATTTCTTTTGGTGAGCTGAATATGAATGAATCAATTATTCCCATATCTGCACAAAACTGCCATAAAGCAAAAAACAGCACCAGTATGGCACATTGGAAAAACAGTACAGTTCTTTTTCTTAAGCGTATTTTTCGTATAAACTCTCTTTGGTTAAAGGAAGAGTCATTCATTTTTTATTGCAGCTCCTTCCATATTTCGTTGAAATATTTTGTGAATTTAGGGTTGTCACGTCTTAAAGAGTCATAAGGCATATCTATTTCAAATTCATTTTTAATTACGGCAGGTATTTTTGAAAACACTATAACCCTGTCTGAAACAGATATAGCCTCAGAAATATCATGGGTTACCATTACGGCTGTTTTATTTTCCTTCTTTATTATAGAGCTTATTTCACGGCTTACATTAAGGCGGTTTTGATAGTCAAGGGCTGAAAAAGGCTCATCAAGAAGAAGTATATCAGGCTTTGGAACGAGAGTTCTTATAAGTGCTGCTCTTTGTCTCATGCCGCCGCTTAATGCAGAAGGCTTTTTATACATAAACTCTGTAAGGCCATATTTTTCAAAAAGTGATTTAGCGTATTCCTTTGTTTCTTCTGTTATGGTGCCTTTTATTTCTGCTCCCAAAAGGGCATTTGAAAAAACACTTCTCCACTCAAAAAGATAGTCCTGCTGAAGCATATAGCCTGTTTTAAGTCCGTCTTTTGTTTTTGTTTTTCCGTTTTGTGGCTTTATAAGACCTGCCATAATGGAAAGCATTGTTGATTTACCACAGCCTGAAGGGCCTGCTATTGAAACAAATTCACCTTGTTTTATGCCGAAAGATATATCTTTAAGTACATTTTGCTCACCCTGCAAAGTGTAGTAGCTAAAAGATATGTTTTCGGCTTTAAATACATATTCCATTAACTGCCTCCCAATTGTTTTTTATATTATATGCCTGTTAAAAAACATTGGTTAATTTAGTCACTATTTAAAAATAATAAATCTCTGCCGTTGATTTTAATTTCAAGTTATGATATTGTAATAAGATAGGTTTATTGGGTGAAAAATAGGTTACCCAAAATAAAATGTATAAACTGCTTATTAATATATGGGCATTATTTATATCTTAGAAAGGAACGGTGTTATATGAAAATTACAGACGAGATGATAGACTACATCGGTATCCTGGCAAGACTTAAACTTCAGGACGAAGAAAAAGAAGTTGCCAAAAACGAAATGGAAAAAATTATAAACTATATGGATACTTTAAATCAGCTTGATACAAGCAATATGGAAGCTATGAGCCACGCATTCCCTGTTAAGAACGTATTTAGGGAAGATGTTGTTATGCCTTCAACTGACAGAGAGATTATTACATCTAATGCACCAAACAGCAAAGACGGCTGTTTTGTTGTGCCAAGAACATTTGAATAAGAGGGGAGTATTATAGATATGGAATTACATGAAATGACTGCCCTTGAGCTTGGCAGAAAAATTAAAGCAAGAGAAGTTGGCGTTGTTGAAGCAACAAAGGCTGCTCTTGATGTAATTGAAAAAAGAGATAAAAAAATAAATTCATATATAACAGTATGCCGTGAAAAAGCCCTTAAACAGGCAGAAGAAGTACAAAAAGGCATTGATGAGGGTAAATATACATCTCCTCTTGCTGGTGTTCCTATGGGTATTAAGGACAACATGTGTACAAAGGGCGTTCTCACTACTTGTGCATCAAAAATACTTACAGGCTTTAAACCAACATACACAGCTACAGCTGTTAAGCATCTTGAAGAAGCAGGCGCTGTTATGCTTGGTAAGTTAAACATGGACGAGTTTGCCATGGGTTCTACAACAGAAACATCTTTCAGTGGTCCAACATTTAACCCTTGGGGTGAAAACAGAGTTCCTGGCGGTTCATCAGGCGGTTCTGCTGCTGCTGTTGCTGCTGATATGGCTTACTATACACTTGGTTCAGATACAGGCGGTTCTATTCGTCAGCCTTGTGCATTCTGTGGCACAACAGGTATTAAGCCAACATACGGCAGAGTATCAAGATATGGTCTTATTGCTTATGCTTCATCTCTTGACCAGATAGGCCCTGTAGGTAAAAACGTAGAAGACGTAGCAGAAGTTCTTTCTGTTATAAGCGGTCATGACCCTAAAGACAGCACATCTATAAATGCTGAGCCTTTAAAAATAACACTTGATAACAACATCAAAGGCAAAAAAATTGGTATTCCAAGAGATTACTTTGGAAAAGGTCTTGACAGCGAAGTTAAGGCAGTTGTTCTTAAAGCTGCTGATAAACTTAAAGAGCTTGGAGCAGAAGTAGAAGAGGTTGATATGCCTTCTCTTGAATATGCTATACCTGCATACTAT
>CALWHO010000104.1 GCA_944380405.1 uncultured Lachnospiraceae bacterium | reverse complement strand
TCGTTACCACGTTCGCCACAGCCGATATATACAACTATGTCGGCATCTGCCCATTTAGCAAGCTGATGCTGTGTAACTGTTTTACCACTTCCGAAAGGTCCAGGAATAGCTGCTACACCGCCCTTTGTAATAGGGAAGAATGTATCAACAACTCTCTGTCCTGTTATAAGAAGCTCTTCTGGGCTTCTTTTTGCCTTATAAGGTCTTTCTTTACGAACAGGCCATTTCTGCATCATAGGAAGTGTAACATCTACGCCTTTATCGTTTGTTACGATACATACTTCCTCTTCAACAGTAAATTCACCTTCTTTAATTTCTTTAATAACGCCTGTAAGCTTTGGAGGAACCATAATACGACATTCTACAACAGGTGTTTCCTGTACAACGCCTATTACATCTCCGCCTTCTACTTTATCGCCTACTTTTTTAACAGGTTTAAAGTACCATTTCTTTTCTCTGTCAAGAGATGGAACCTCTACGCCTCTTGTAATGTTTGCTCCTGATGCTTCATAAAGCTTTTCAAGAGGACGCTGTATACCGTCATATATTGTTGAAATAAGACCAGGGCCAAGCTCAACACTCATAGGTCTGCCAGTTGAAACAACTTCTTCGCCAGGGCCAAGACCTGATGTTTCTTCGTAAACCTGTATTGAGGCTCTGTCTCCGTGCATTTCTATTATTTCTCCGATAAGGTGCTTTTCAGAAACCCTAACAACGTCGAACATGTTGGCATCTCTCATGCCTTCTGCAACAACAAGGGGACCAGACACCTTAACTACTGTACCTGTACTCATCGTTATATCACCACTCAATTCTGTAAATAATGGTTAAAATCTGTTATTTTTAATTAATCTTCGTCAAAAAGCAAATCCATACCTGTGGCACGCTTTGCTGACTGCCTAACTTCGTTCATACCAATGCCCATACTGCCTTGTATGCCTGGAATTACAATTATGGCTGGAAGCTCATTATCTTTATATCTGTCAATAACGTCCCTTGCCATAAGAGTAGCTTTTTCAGTTATATAAATTATGGCATATTCCTCTTCAACCAGCTTATGTATGGTCTTTTTAATTTCGTCCGCATCATAAACAGGGAAAATGTCTATGCCCAGTGCAAGAAAGCCCATTACGCTATCCTTGTCACCCAAAACTGCAACCTTATACATAAGCATCCCTCAGTCTTTCTTTTATTGTGTCTGCGTCAATGCCGTTTATTTTGCCGCTCATTATAATTCGTACTGTCTTAACCTCTGTTTCTCTTGCATAGATGTATGCAGCCATAGGCTCCATAGTAAGAGATTTATATTTTGCTTCTTTTATAAAGCTCATTATAAAGTTATCGCAAAGTCTTTCAAAAACAGTAAAGCCCTTTGGCATGCCTTCTGCACATAAGTCATAATACTGTGTGCCTCTAAGACCGCCCCATGGAGTTTCGCCGTTATAAACCATTTTGAAAAAGTCAAGGCTTAAAGACCCACCTTCTACATAGCAGTCAGCAAATACTTCAAATGTTCTTTTCATGCTTCTCATTCTTAAAAAGCTTTTAAGGTTTGTTATGTCTGCTGCATACTCAACGTATTTTTTAATAAAATCGCTGTGGCTTTCATTTGCAGTGATTTTCATTTCTTTAAATGCAGCCTTATCAAGCACTAAATCAACAGCCTGACCGCTTTGTGCCTTTCCGTAAGCCTCATAGGCTTCTGTTATGGCTTCACGCATATAGTATGGAATAGCTCCATAGTTTTTTGTTGCAAATGCAGTTTTTAAAGTATCTGCATCAATAGTACCGCCATCTATAATATATGGAGTTGGGTCTGTGCCTGAAATATCAGATTTTATAAGCACCTTTAAGTTATGGTAGTCGTTTTTATAGAGGAAAACGTCCATAAAGTTTTCGTCTGCCACAAGCTCTCTTACATCGCCATAAGCCTTTGTAAGCTGTTTTGATAAAAGCTTTTCAAAGTTTTTTGAATCAGTATTTGTAACATCGCCGTATCCTGCCTCAAGCAAAATTTTCAAAGCCTCATCGGCATTTTTTGCCTCTGCCATCTGAATATAGCTTTTTTCCGTAAGAAGCGACCTTTCAAGCATTCTTATACGAGCTACGGCATAAGGATATATTTTTTCTCCCATTAGAGAAACCTCCTTTCACCATCAGGCAAACAGTATATTTGCAGCCGCCTGGTCTATTTCTTCCTTCTCTACGGAAATTATGGATTCAAATGAATAATTATATTCAATATCGCCTTGTTTTATTATGAAACCGCCTTCTACAGGTCTTGTTTCTTCTGAAACAGTGTAGCCAAGCTTTTCTATGTCCTTACCAAAAGCTTCTTTATCCTCTTTTGAAAGTATAATTTCGCTTTCTTTTTCTGCCTTTGCTGCAACTATCATGTTAAGTATAACAACTTTATATTCGGCATCGGTAAGGTCTTTAAGCTGTTTTTTGGCTTCTTCTATTGTTTTTTCTATGCAGCCCTGTTTTGCAGCAAGTATCATTTGTTTTGCTTTCATCTGGGCTGAAGAAATTTCTTTTGCCGCTGTTTTTTCTGCTTCGTCCTTGCCTATGTTTTCAAGTCTAAGGCTTTCTTTTTCTGCCTTAGATATAGCAGATGCAACGGTTTTTTCTGCTTCCGCTTTTGCGGCAGCTTCTATTTTTTCTGCCTCCATTTTAGCGTCGGCAATTATTTTGTCTATTATATTCTGACCGTTACCCATAGGAGAGTATCCTCCTTTTCTATAATTTTTTATAAATCAAAAATTAAAACTGAATGCTGTTAATCATAAGGAATGAAATAAGAAGTGCAAGTACGGCATATGTTTCAACCATAGCTGCGAAAATCATACCCTTTGCAAGTTCGCTTGGTTTCTTACCAACAAGCATAATACCTGCTGCTGCTGCCTTGCCCTGTGCAATAGCAGAGAATATACCAACAAGACCAATAGGAAGTGATGCAGCAAATATATAAGCACCCTGGCTTACTGTAATATCAACCATACCGTCGCCACCAAGAAGGCCAACTTTAAGAAGTATGATAAATGCAATAAGAAGACCGTAAATACCCTGTGTACCAGGAAGAGCCTGAAGTACAAGCACCTGACCGAATTTATTTGGGTCTTCTGATACAACGCCTGCTGCTGCCTGACCTGCTATACCAATACCTATTGCTGAACCGATACCTGCAAGAGCTGCTGTTGCTGCTCCAAGTAATGCGTAAAACTGACCGCTGAAATTAAATAATGTAATCATAGAATCCATACTATTTTTCCTCCTTTATGATATCCACATATTTGGTTTTTCTCCTAAATGGATTAAATATTGTACCGCCGCCTTCGAAGAATTTACCGAAAAATTCAACATACTGCAAACGGCTTGAATGAACAAATGAGCCAAGAACATTTATTGCCATGTTAAATGTATGACCTATAATAAATGCCACTATCATAACTATCGCGCCCTTTACTCCGCCACCTGCAAGTGAGCCAAGGGTATTAATTACCTGAGCAACAACGCCTGTTGCAAGACCAAGAGCCAAAAGACGTGAGTATGAAAGTACATCTGAAAGATAACTTGTTATGCCGTAAAGACTGCCAAGACCGCCTGTAATTTTGCCAATGCCTTTTTTATCTCTGCCGCCTGTAACAAGTATGCCAACTGCGCCTACAATACTCATGTACTTACCTATCTCTGTAAGAGCTGGTGAAAAGCTTCCACCTACACCAAAAAGTACAAGACCTATAAGAAGTATATACCAAAGGAATATATCGCATACAGCATCAACTACCTGACCGTTTCTAATAAGCATGTATGCCTTAAGTCCCATACCAACAAAAAGGTGTATACCGCCCAGTATAAGAGAAAATACAAGAAGTGTCATAGGTTCTTCTGTTGGGTTAAACCAAAGAGGGTTAATTGTTATGTCTATACCCAAAACGCTTTTTGCAGCTACTGGTATAAAATCTCCAAAGTAGCCGCCAAACATAACACCCCAGAAAAATGTGGATATACCGCAGTACATAAACATTTTAACAAGCTTTTTAAACATACCCTCAAGACGGAACTTCTTAAGGAGTATAAAGCACCCTACAGTAAGTATAATTCCGTATCCTGCATCAGAAAGCATAAGACCGAAAAACAGGAAATAAAACGGAGCCAAAAATGGCGTAGGGTCAAGCTCATTGCTGTTTGGTGTGCTGTAAAGCTCTGTAATTGCTTCAAAAGGCTCTGCAAGAGCACTTTCTCTTAAAAGAACCGGTGTCTGCTCACCTTTTTCAGGTGCTTTAAATTCGTAGTAACAGCCTTTTTCATCCAAAAGGGCTTTTACTTCCCCTTCCTTTTCTTTAGGACACCAGCCGTCAAAGTAAAAACTTGTTTTTGTTTTTACAATATTACTTAATACAGCCGCACCATCTCTTTTAATTGCAATTAAGTCATAATAATATTCTATTTTTTCTGTATATTCTGAAAGAGAATATAATTTTTCTTCCTCAGATGAAATTTGCTTTTTTATTTCTTCAATCTGCTCCTGGAACTTAGCTGTGTTTTCTGCCGCTTTTCCTATTACATCTTCAAATACAATAGGTGAAAAACCTTTCTTTCTTAAAGCGTCTTTAACACCTTCGCTATGTTCCTTTATGGATATAACAGAAATATATCTATCCTTTTCATCTTCGCTTACTTTATACAGACAGGCTTTATCAGAAGCTTCATTTACGGCAGCAACAACGCTTTCGTATTCTACTGCTATTGGCAGGCTGCCTATAAATATGTCTGTATATTTTGTGCCGTTCATTTCAAGAGGAACATCATATTTAAGCCATGGCTTAAGGCTTATAACTGCTGTGTTAAGCCTGTTTTCTTCGCTTTTTAAATATGATATATGCTTATAAATACTGTTTACGTTTTTAACAGTTTCATAAACACCTTCTGCTTCTTTTTCAAAAGTTTCAAATTCCTCTTTTTTAACAGGTTTTCTTGTTTTAATCAAAGGCTTTTTACCCTTATAGTATTTATTAAGGGCTTCCAACGCTGCCGAAACTTCCGATAATTTAATATCCATACTGTAAACAGACTCTTCGTCACCGTCTTTTTCAATAAGACCGCTCCAATCTTCGTCTGTCAGCTTGGACTCCTGATTATTTATTTCAATAACGCCTAAATCCATAATAGCTTTAAGTATGTCGGCTTTGTTTTCGTTGAGGCCTATGACGCTAAGCTTACTAATATTAACTATCGCCATCTGTGCCCACTACCTTTCTTATAACAGCCTTTACTGCCATGCCTTTTCTGCTTTCGGCAATACTTTCAATCTGAAGGCATTTTTCTTTAGCTTCATCAAATATCTTATTCACCTCTTGCTTACTTTCTTCAAGGGCTTTTTCAATCATTTGCTTTTGAAGTTCTTTACCTTTTTTCTGGGCATCAGAAATTATTTCCTCTGCCTTTAATTCTGCCTCTTTCTTTATTGCCTGAGCATTTTCCATTGCAGACTGCTTTATTTTTTCAGCCTCGGCTTCTGCCTCAACAATACTTTTAATCACGTCAAATGCCATTTAGTTTCACCTCTCTTAGGCTTCTTTTGGAAGCACAGTGCATTTTTTGGTGCTTTAGATTTATTTATTTTACGGCAAAGCCGAAAAATACATAACTTTATTTTAGCATAAAATAAATTATTTGTTAAGTTTGTTAATTTTTTAACTTGAAAAACAATCCATTTATTGTTGTGCTTTTTGTAGTATATTACCATGTTTTTTGATATTTTCAATAAAAATACATTATTTTTGCAACTATAAGCACCATATTTTTAATAATAAATAAATCATTATTATTTGTCAAGGCAAATAAAATTTTATAGACACTTAACCTCTAAAAACTGCAAAACAATGGTATTTTAAACAGCAATCTACAAATTGTTATTTTTTTAACTATTAATTCATAAAATATTTTACATTATTAAAATTATTTAATAATACGCATACTTAATTAATATGTCTGAAAATTTAATTTTTTAAACAAAAAAACAGCCTGAATAATCAGGCTGTTTTATATTATTTTTCGCCAAGTTTTAAGTTAGGATTTGCATTAAGGTCAAGTGTATCTCTCCTGCCCTTTATATATTCATAATAAGCTGCAGAACCTATCATTGCAGCATTGTCTGTGCAAAGTATAGGGTCTGGTATATTAAGATGGAAACCATTTTCGTTACATTTTTCACTCATTAAAGCTCTTAATGCACTGTTTGATGCAACACCGCCAGCCATAGCAACACTTGTAACACCTTTTTCTTTGGCTGCTTTTATTGTTTTTTCCACAAGTACCTCAATTACTGCCTTTTGGAAAGATGCTGCCACATCATTTTGGTTTATTTCAATACCCATCATATTTTGTTTATTTATATAGTTTAATACGGCACTTTTTAAGCCGCTGAAGCTGAAATCATAGCTGTCGTCTTCAAGAAATACCCTTGGAAATTCCACAGCATGAGGATTGCCCTCTTTTGCTGCCTTATCAATTTTAGGTCCGCCTGGGTATCCCATACCTATGGCTCTTGCCACTTTATCATAAGCTTCGCCTGCTGCATCATCTCTTGTTCTGCCTAAAATTTCGTACTCACCGTAGTCTTTAACATAAAGAAGGTGAGAATGACCGCCAGAAACTACAAGAGCCACATAAGGCGGCTTAAATTCCTTATCCTGAATATAATTTGCACACATATGACCTTCTATATGGTGAACGCCTACAAGCGGCTTTTTAAGAGTATATGCAAGTGCCTTTGCCTCTGCAAGACCTACAAGAAGTGCCCCAACAAGACCTGGACCATATGTAACGCCTATGGCGTCTATATCGTCAAATGTAACTGCTGCATCTTCCATAGCCTTTGAAATAACACCGTCAATATTTTCTATGTGCTTTCTTGATGCTATTTCAGGCACAACACCACCAAAAAGAGTATGAAGGGCTATTTGAGATGAGATTACGTTTGAAAGAACTTCCCTGCCATTTTTAACAACAGCTGCTGCTGTTTCATCACAGGAGCTTTCTATTGCAAGTATATATATATCGTCTTTGTTTTTCATTAATATCCTCCGAAATAAAATAACCTGTCACTTAACATCTTTAGTTATTATATCTCTAATTTTGTTTCTGTCAAACATCTCTTTTTCAAGACCTGCAAAAGACGTATCAAAATAAGCCTTTGTAATAAAATTTTGAACCACCCAGAAAAATGAACCTGTAAAAAGCACAGGAAATATAAAAAACGCAGCAGGTGCCGCAAAACCATAAATATTGCAGCATATATTAACCGCCAAAAGACCTATGGCAAAGTTTATAGTCATGCTTCGTATATTTCCGTTATAAATATCCTGAAGGTAGCTGCCCATGGCTGTCATAAAGAAAAATGAGCCTATAAAACTTATTATGGCAGTAAATACAAAAAGTATAATAGCAGCACCTATGCCAACAACTGAATTAAGAAACATAATTCCTATGGCAAGACTTACTGCAAAATATACAAGTCCATACCTTATTACACTGGCAAATGAAGAATATACATAAGATGTTCCTCTTAACATTTTCCATGGAAAAATTTTTATTAAGCCAGCACCTATAGCCAAATATATAGCTATCATAATAATTTTAATTACTGCTCCATAGGCACTTAAAAATTCAAATGCAGTTTCCGGTGCAAGAAATATTTTAAGTATGCCCGTAATGTAATGAAACAAAAATGTGCATACTGCCACTATCTCTTTTGGATACATGGTATTTCTTGTAATGTATATAAGAAAAATAACTAAGCAGCCAATAACAGCATACATAATACCGTTATTTATTTTTTTCATAAGCCACCGCCTTTTATGCTAATATTACCTGTGTCTGTTGCCTCTGAAACGTAAAACGCCATATACACATACACCAATAACTATAAATGCCAGTAAAAACATACCTGAAACTGAAAGAAGCCTGTCGGCATATGAAAATACGCCTTCAACGGCATTTAGAGCTGAATTTTCATAGCTTTGTATGTTTTGTGAAAACGGTACAACCTCATTAAGATACTGAGCAAAAGCAGGGTACTCATAAAGCTTTGCAATAAGTGCTTCTTTGTTTTTAATAAGGAAGTATCCTATTGCAAAAAAGCATAATATAATGCTTATGCATATCATTCTTAACCTGTCGTTTCTGCTATATGCATACTGTTTTTCTTCTTCTGTGTGGATTTTGCTCATTACAGCTTTTTCAAAGCCTTCAGGAGCTCGTATTACTTCTTTTGAAACTTCTGCCGCATTTTGCATCATAGCATCAAAAACAAAAAATTCTTCTCTGCATTTTTCGCAAAGTTTAATATGGTCATTGAGAAGCTGGGCATCTTCAGGGCTTAATTCGCCGTCCATATATTTCATAATTAAATTTTCAGCCTTTTTGCAATCCAAAACTTCCACCTTCTTTTTTACTTTCAATGGCTTCTTTAAGGAGTTTTCTGCCTCTATAAATTCTGTTTTTAATCTTGCTCATAGAAACACCTAAAACAGACGATATTTCCTGATAACTAAGACCTTCCAAATGGAAAAGCACTATTGGAATCTTATACATATCAGGCAGTGAATTAATAGCGTCCATAAGTTCACTTTTAGCCTCTGTATTAACGTATGTACTTTCAGGCGTAGCACTATCCGGAAGTTCTGTTTCCATTTCGTCTATGGATACAAACTCCTGCTTCTTTTTTCGCCTGAAATCTATAACGGTGTTTGTGGCTATTCGTATTATCCACGTAGAAAACTTATATTCCGGTGAATATTTCGATAGATTTCTATAAACTTTAATAAAAACTTCCTGAGCAATATCGTTGGCATCTTCGGCGTCTGTAACCATTCTAAGTACAACTGAATATACAAGGTTTTTATACCTTTTTACCAGTTCCTCAAAATCCGCCTCATTGCCATCCATAGCACCCTGGACAAGGTCGTAATCTGTTTTAACCATAATCTCAACTCAATCCTATATTTCAAAATACGGCTTTTAATTGTCCTTTGTCTGAAAAACTTATTCAAATCTTATTGTTTTTGTTATACCATCATATCCCAAAACGGTATTTTCAAATATGCCATGTGCATTTTCAAAATACTCCTCTGGCTTTGAAAGAGCGGGACTATAATGTGTAAGCCAAAGCTCTTTTACATCTGCACTTTTTGCCAAGTTGGCAGCTTCTGAAAAAAGCATGTGCCTGTTTTCTTCTGCCTTGTCTTTTTTCTCATTTTCGCCATACATTCCTTCGCAAATAAAAAGGTCGGAATTTTCAGCAAACTGAGCAAGTTCATCAAAAGGTCTTGTGTCCGTGGCAAATGTAACCTTTATGCCTTTTCTTGCTGGGCCAAGAACATCATTTTCTGTGTAAATTTTGCCTTCTACGTCCACCTGCAGACCCTTTTGGAGTAAAGACCACATATTCTTAGGTATACCAAGTTTAATTGCCTTCTGAGGGTCAAATTTGCCCTTTCTTATTACCTCATACTTGTATGACATACACTTTACAGAATGAATGGCATTAATGGCACTTATTTTAAGCCCATCAATAAAAATCTCATTATTTTCGTCATCAAGCTCTATATATTCAATTTCATAAGTAAGCTCTGCTGCTATTCTTCTAAGACCCTCCACAACGTATACAAGACCCTTTGGTCCAATAAGTTTAAGCGGCTCTGTTCTGCCTGCATTTGCTATGGCATGAAACATACCAGGAAGCCCGGAAATATGGTCTGCATGGTAATGAGTAAAAAATATAGCATCAATAGACTTAAAACCCCAGCCAAGCTTTTTAAGAGAAACCTGAGTGCCTTCTCCACAGTCTGTAAGTATAAGCCTTCCGTTGTATCTTAATATCATTGAGGATAAAAATCTCTCTGGCATAGGCATCATTCCGCCTGTGCCTAAAAGGGAAATATCAAGCATATTATCATTCCTTTTAAAAATTGTCCATTGAAATATATTTTAACATAAAAAGCTATGTTTTAAGAGTAAAAATTATATAAAATTTGGTTTTTTCATAAAATAAAAAGACGGCATAAAAACCGTCATTTTTGTTTTAATCTCTTAATATTTCATATTTAGAAACTGTTCCCTTTTCAAATGTAATAACAAGCCATTCACTGTCTATGGAAATAAGGTCTCTTTCAGGACCAAGCCAGTACACAATGTTGTCCTTTTCTTTAAAATAGGCATTTTTAGTTTCGTCGCCTAAAAGTTTGTCAACATCCCTTTCACTCATACCAACAAGGGAATATCTATCAAGCATATCATCAACAATGTTTACTCTGCCATAAGGATCATTAAGCCATTTTTCAGTAGTAAATGTATGAATATAAATATCTCTTGAAATGTATGAGCTTACTATAAGTATTATAAAAAGAATTGTAATTGTTAATTTGTATTTCATATTATTCACCTCTTATTTAAATACTAATCCATAGATATTAAAATAAGCCATATGAAAAACAAAAT
Source organism: uncultured Lachnospiraceae bacterium (assembly GCA_944380405.1). Lineage (GTDB taxonomy): Bacteria > Bacillota > Clostridia > Lachnospirales > Anaerotignaceae > HGM11808. The sequence continues at coordinate 1,925 of CALWHO010000104.1, read as the reverse complement.
TAATTCTTAAAAACAAAAAAAAGACTGTCACTTATGACAGTCTTTTAAGCTAGGGTAGCAGGATTCGAACCTGCGAATGACGGAATCAGAATCCGTTGCCTTACCGCTTGGCGATACCCCATTATAAAGCGCGAAACGAGATTCGAACTCGCGGCCCTCGCCTTGGCAAGGCGATGCTCTACCACTGAGCCATTCGCGCAAAATGTGATGGTGCAGTCGAGGGGACTTGAACCCCTACCCAGTTTACCCGGACTAGATCCTTAGTCTAGCGCGTATGCCAATTCCGCCACGACTGCAAAAGTTATTCAGCGTTAATTATATTACCACTTTGTAAGGAGAAAGTCAATATAAAATTATATTATATTTACATTTTTTTGAAACTAACGCCTTTTTATTTCGTCTAATAAATAAAAGGGGTGATATTATGAAAAAAAGAAAAGTATTTACAGCCATTTTTATATTACTTTGTGCTTTTGTTTTGGCATATTCTTATATTTGCCCATTATTTATGCCTTCTATGCAGTGGGCAAGAAACTTAAAAGTAGAAGAAATCAAAAAAGCAGAGCTTTTTCAATTCCCAGCATCAAATAATAAACCATATAGCATCATATTACCGGAAAACTACGAAAGATTATGTAATATAATAAATAATTCCAAAGGTAAATTCATTTCTTCACCTAAAGAGTTAACAGGAGGTTTTACGGCAATTTATATTACAAGTTCTGATGGAGAAGTTCATAAAGTTTCTAATATAGGAAACTGTTATCTTGTAATTGACGGAGACTATTTTTCTCCAGGATACAAAAATTTATCTCTTTGGGATAATGAAGATATATTAAAAGGCACAGCTCCTGCTCCTGAAAACTTTCAATACTAAATTAATACTTTAGCTAAGCTCTATGACCTAAAAATCATAGAGCTTTTTATATACAAAAAAAGGACTGATATTTAAGTCAGTCCTTTAAGCTAGGGTAGCAGGATTTGAACCTGCGAATGACGGAATCAGAATCCGTTGCCTTACCGCTTGGCGATACCCCATTATATACGAGATTTATTTAATGAGCTGGGCTAGTTGGATTCGAACCAACGAATGCAGGAGTCAAAGTCCTGTGCCTTACCGCTTGGCGATAGCCCATTAAATAAACTTTTCTTAGAAATAAAAAAAGCGCGAAACGAGATTCGAACTCGCGGCCCTCGCCTTGGCAAGGCGATGCTCTACCACTGAGCCATTCGCGCATAATGTGGTGCAGTCGAGGGGACTTGAACCCCTACCCAGTTTACCCGGACTAGATCCTTAGTCTAGCGCGTATGCCAATTCCGCCACGACTGCATATAATGAGTCACTCGGGGCTCGAACCCGAGACACCTGGATTAAAAGTCCAGTGCTCTACCAACTGAGCTAGTGACCCATATTTGTAATTTAAAATTAAGGGTGGGTGGTGGGATTCGATCCCACGGCCTCCAGAGCCACAATCTGGCGCTCTAACCAACTGGGCGATACTCACCACAGTACCTGTTAATTTTCAAAAGAAGTCGGGGTGACAAGATTCGAACTTGCGACCTCCTGATCCCAAATCAGGCGCGCTAGCCAAGCTACGCTACACCCCGAAGTTGAATCCGGCAACCACCTATTTTCCCAGGCGGTCTCCCACCAAGTATCTTCGGCCGATTATGTCTTAACCTTCGTGTTCGGTATGGGAACGGGTGTGTCCCATAATCGCATCATTACCGGAAATTTTTCTTCAGCACTTTACTGTGCCTTCAAAACCGAATAAAGAGATTATAGCAGTTTATCGCTGCTTTGTCAATTACTTTCAATTCCATTTTTTTCTTAGGTCAAGCCCTCGACCTATTAGTACAAGTCAGCTGAACACATTACTGTGCTTACACCTCTTGCCTATCAACCTTGTCGTCTTCAAGGGGTC